>NZ_PNCZ01000059.1:0-21538 GCF_005887425.1 Pseudoalteromonas sp. S2721 | reverse complement strand
TTCAAACTTTTCTTTTGCCATGACGGAACCTATCAGTTTTGTGTATCTAGATTACATATGAAAATAATCCACCGAGGGTAGATTAATTTAATTTTTTCAAATTTCAAATAGTTTTTTCTGACAGATAAAGGAAGAAATTAAGATGAGTTCTCGATACTGGTGCTGATAGGCAGATTTGAACTGCCGACCTCACCCTTACCAAGGGTGCGCTCTACCAACTGAGCTATATCAGCAACACCAGAAGTCTGGAGCGGGCAGCGGGAATCGAACCCGCATCATCAGCTTGGAAGGCTGAGGTAATAGCCATTATACGATGCCCGCATAGGAACCTGTTCTTAAACTACCTCTAACCGTCAAGAATAAAGTGGTGGAGGGAGCTGGATTCGAACCAGCGAAGGCTGAGCCGTCAGATTTACAGTCTGATCCCTTTGGCCGCTCGGGAACCCCTCCACGAAAATTCTTTACTAAGTCACTTCCGGTAAAAGGAAAGTGGTGCCGACTATCCGAGTTGAACGGATGACCTACTGATTACAAGTCAGTTGCTCTACCAACTGAGCTAAGTCGGCACTGCTTTAGTACGGGGCGAGATTCTAAGGTAAGGTTTATTGTGATGCAACCATAAAATTAAAAAAAATGTGAATTTATGTGTTAAACGCTCACTATTCAGGCAAATCCCCGTATTTTTACTGCTTTATAGCTAATTCACGCCAATAATTCAGTCCTTTAAACACGAGCAAGCTGTCAAACTTAGCATCTATATATGTATCTGCTAACAATTTGCCATAACCACCAGCAAATAATAACTGACACCCCTGTTGGTTAAGATGTTGTTTTGCTTGCTCGATTGCGCCTAGAGTAGCAACCATGGCACCATTTTTTAGGCCATTTGGCGTATTACGCCCTAACTCAGTCGTAAATGGGATTTGCTCATCATCAAACACACGTTGCGTATTTTGGGTAAGTGAAGAGGTCATTAAATCAAGGCCAGGTAAGATCCAACCACCTAGATGCGCACCTTCTTCATTAAGCACATCAATTGTCGTTGCTGTACCGGCATCGATAATAATGCAGTTTTGCTCGGGATATTCTACATACGCAGCGATCACCGCGAGCCAGCGATCAATTCCTAGGTTTTGAAACTGCTGATAAGCACAGGTTAACGTAGCGAGTTTAGCGGTCACCTCTGCTCCAAAGTAAGGAACGGCATATTGCTGCGCCTGTGCTAATAACGGTTTAAGTAGCTCGGTGTTACCCACGCACGCATAGACCAGCTCTGTTATTTGTGACCAAGGTAAATTGCTGAGTTCACAGGTTTGGTAATCCTTACCATCAAACAAAACGGCTTTAATTGCGGTATTGCCAACATCCACTAATAATTTCATAGCTCAGCCTTACGTAATGAAATTTCACCACCATAATAACTTTTCACTTCGCCGTCTTGGCGAATACGCACGCCACCTTGGTTATCAATTCCTTCACAAATACCACGCCAGCTACGATGACCCGTATTGAGCTCAACACACTCACCAGCAAATGCATTTAATTGATTCCACTGTAGATACATATCGTTTAAACCTGATTGCTGATACTGAGCTAAGCGTTTTTCTAAATAAAAGCACAAATAGGCCACCAGCTTGTTTTTATCTAATCCCTGTACATGCTGGCTTAAATCAGTCCATGCTTGATCTATGTGTTGGCTAACACTTTCTGGCATATGTAAATTGATACCTATACCTATTACAAGCTGGCAAGGCCCCTGCGGCTGACCATCAAGCTCAACTAATACACCCGCTAATTTTTCACGGTTTAAGTAGATATCGTTTGGCCACTTAAGCTCTACATCCAATTGATATAAGGCTTTAAGCGTATCGTAAACAGCAAGCCCAACAGCAATAGATACCCCCATAGCAGCTTGCAAACCATCATCCAAACGCCAAAAGTAACTAAAGTATAAGTTTGCGCCAAATGGAGATTGCCAAACGCGCCCACGGCGCCCTCTTCCCGTTTGCTGCATTTCTGCAACTAATACGCTTCCAGATGGCAGTGATACTTCTGTTTGCAAACGGCGCATTAACTCACTGTTGGTTGAGTCAATAATAGGCTGCACTTCAACATTAGCGGTGCTGCCACCTAATTCATTATAATGCCGACCGATTTTATCTTTGTTCAGTAAGCCTGCACTATTATTTAGGCAATACCCTTTACCCGTAACCTTAAATATATCGAGCCCCATCTCCTGCAAAGAATGAATATGTTTACCCACTGCTGCACGGCTAATACCGAGCTGCTCGCCCAATTGCTGACCAGAAATAAAACCACCGGTATTTAAAGCTTGTAAAATAGCGAGCTTATTTCCATCTGGCGCTTTCATGATGAAGCTCCCAATTCAATGTGGCATTCATGTTCAGCATTGATCAGGCGTACTTCATGCTGTAAAGCAATCTGATATTTATGCCAAATCTGTTGTTGTACATGCTTTACCATGGCAATTAAGTCATCACCTTTACTATTACCATGGTTTACTAGCACTAACGCTTGCTGCTGATGCACTTCAATACCGGCGACCTTAAAACCTTTTAACCCAGCTTGCTCAATCAACCACCCTGCTGCGACTTTATGATGCTCAGCATCCACAAAGTAATGAGGTAGCTCTGGGTAGCTTTTTAAAAGTAACGCAAGTTGCTCATTCCTGATCACTGGGTTTTTGAAAAAACTGCCTGCATTCGCAAGTTCACTGGGGTTTGGTAGTTTACTGTTTCTGGTTGTGATGATTTGCTCAAATACCTGCTGTGGAGAGGGTTCTGAAAGCTGTTGCAATGGTCCATAACTCAGAACTGGCTGCCATTTTTTAGGTAACAGCAACCCTACTTGGGTGATTACAGCTTTGTTCTTCAGTGTATGCTTGAAGATAGACTCACGATAGCCAAATTGGCATTCGCCTTTAGTTAAGCGCTTTATGGTTTTGGTTGCAATATCAAAGTAGTCGACATAACTCACAAACTTTTCAAGTTCTACACCGTAAGCACCTATATTTTGCACTGGTGCAGCACCAACAGTCCCAGGTATTAAAGCAAGGTTTTCAAGCCCAGGCATGTCATTAGCAATAGTCATAGCAACTAATTGGTGCCAGTTTTCTCCGGCTGCAATGTGTAATAAAAAGCCATCGTTTTGCTGCTCTATGTCGATGCCCTTCGTATTCATGTGGATCACAGAACCTTGGTAGTCAGATAAAAACACCGTATTACTGCCTTCACCTAAAATACAAAACGGCGCAGAAAAGTCTGTGCTTAAAAGCTGATTCACTTCATCAATTTGATAAAAATGCTGGCATTGGCTTGGCAAAGAAAAGGTATGAAAAGATTGCAGGGACTGAGCCACAAAACGCCTCAAAGGTTACAGGTAACTAATCGCATTAGTGTAACCTATCGTCGCAAAATACGCATTAGATTGTAAAAATCACTCAACCCACTGCACTAATCATGTTATAAAACGGGCTCTTTTTCATTTCCGTTCCAGGGTTATTATGAAGTTTAAACCATTACTTTTAAGTCTTGCTATGGCCGGTGCTTGCTCTCAAGCAACTGCAGATGCAATCAGCCAGCACACTTACGCAAACTTAGATGACGTAACAACCACTCACCTACTACTAGATTTAGATGTTGATTTTGATGACAAACAACTAGAAGGTTTTGTTGAGCACACGCTAGATTGGCACAACGCAACAAGCAAAACACTGGTACTTGATACACGCGATTTAGATATCGACAAAGTAATGTATCAAGATCAAAAAGGCAGCTGGCACAAAGCTGACTTCACCCTTGCTGCACGTGATGACGTAAAGGGCTCAAAATTAACAATTAAATTTAAAAGCCAAGCGGTTAAAGCACGTATTTATTACAACAGCCGCCCAGAAGCTTCAGGTTTACAGTGGTTAACGCCAGAGCAAACAGCCAGTAAATCACACCCATTTATGTACAGCCAATCACAAGCAATTCATGCTCGTAGTTGGATCCCAGTACAAGATACGCCAGCAATGCGCGTAACCTACTCGGCACGTATTCACACTCCTAAAGACATTCGTGCGGTAATGAGTGCTGATAACAAAGATGCACTTTATAAGGACGGCGATTATCTATTTAATATGCCACAACCAATTTCGCCATACTTAATCGCAATTGGTGCAGGTAATTTAGAATTTAAAGCCATGTCTAAGCAAACGGGTATCTTTGCTGAGCCAACAATTTTAGATGCATCAGTTGCTGAGTTTAACGACACGCAAGCGATGATCGATAAAACTAACGCGATGTACGGAGAATACGCATGGGGTCGTTATGACTTATTAATGCTACCGCCAAGCTTCCCATTTGGTGGCATGGAAAACCCTCGTTTATCATTCATAACACCAACGGTTGTTGCTGGCGATAAAAGCTTAGTAAACCTAATTGCTCACGAACTTGCTCACTCTTGGTCTGGTAACTTAGTAACCAATGCGACGTGGGAAGACTTATGGCTAAACGAAGGTTTCACGTCTTACGTTGAAAACCGCATTATGGAAGAAGTGTTTGGTCGTGACCGTGCAGTTATGGAACAAGCGCTTGATGCAGCAGGCTTACGTGCATTACTTAAAACTCTACCAGCACCAGATACGCGTCTTAACTTAAAACTTAATGGCCGCGATCCTGATGATGCATTTAGCTCGGTGCCTTACACTAAAGGTCAGCTTTTCTTAATTTATTTAGAAAACAAATTTGGCCGTGATAAGTTCGACCCATTCGTAAAGGGTTACTTTGACCAATTTGCGTTTAAGTCGCTTACAACAGCGCAATTTGTTACTTACTTAAAAGCTAACTTGATCGACAAATACCCAGGCGTTGTGAGCATGGATAAAGTTAATGAGTGGATCTTTGAGCCTGGTTTACCAAGCGATGCCCCTAACCCAACGTCTGATGCCTTCGATAAAGTTGATGCTGTAACCAAAACATGGTTAAACGGCGAAATTAGCGCAGCCCAATTGCCAACAGCGGATTGGTCAGTTCACGAGTGGCTACACTTTTTGAATAACCTACCTCGCGATTTAAGCATCGAAAAAATGACTGAGCTTGATAACCAATTCAACCTAACACAGTCAACTAATGCAGAGCGTGCTTTCACATGGTTTATGCTAGCGGTAGGTAATGGTTATCAACCAATTTACCCAGCGCTTGATGAACACCTATCAGGCATCGGTCGTCGTAAATTAATTGTGCCACTCTATAAAGCACTTATTAAAAACGGTAAAAAAGACTGGGCGCATGATGTGTACTTAAAAGCACGTCCGGGTTACCACCCGCTTGCACAAGGTACTGTTGACGACTTATTTGCAAAGTAAGTCATCAAACACAAAAAAGGCGCTGCAATCAGCGCCTTTTTTAATTATTTTATTAGTTACTTACTTTTTGTAAGAACGCACGGCGCTCTTCTGGGCTTGCTTGTTGCCACCAAAACTCAAGCATCGCAGCCGCACTTGGCATATTTTTCAAACCCGCTTGTCCGCCGGGTACTTTTGCAGGCAATGTGACAGGGACAGCAGTCGCAGGCTTGTTGCTTGTACTTGTAGCAGCAACTGGGGCACTGGCTACAGCTTGTGCAGGCGTGCTAGATGCACGATAGCTAACTATCGAGAGTGGCACAGCAAGTTCACTGCCCTTGGCTTTTAAGCTTACTTGCGGTGATTCAGCAAACACTTCTGCCGCAACAGCATTACTGGCACGATTAAACACTAGGTCATAGTCTTTGCCGCTCTCTACTGTGAGCTCAACCCAGAATGGCTCTGACTCAACAACTTGGTGGTCATCATAACCTTGCTCGTAAAGATCGGTATATTTCATCTTCACTTGGTAAGTACCAGGAGCAAGTTCAACATCGTCAACACGACTGAAAAACGACTGCTCAATAAGTCGCTCTCCGACTTGTAAAGGTACAAACTCTTCTGGAAAGTGAATAGTCTCAGCGACACTACTTAAACTATTTAATAGCATTAACGCACTACTCAGTAATACTAACTTACGCATGTTCACTCCTTGGTTGTTCAATTTACGGCAGTTTCAGTTTGACACTGCAAATAAAGTTTGTCATTAGTGGGCGGTCATTTAACCACATTTATAAGAGAGCTAAGTATGAGCCAAGAGACTATTTTTACAAAGATTATTAACCGAGAGATCCCTGCTGATATTGTATATGAAGACGAGTTGTCTTTAGCTTTTAAAGATATTAACCCACAAGCCCCTTTTCATGTGCTGATCATCCCAAAAACACCAATAGCGACGATTAATGATGTTACAGAAGAAAATGCATCTTTAGTCGGTCATTTATATGTGGTTGCTGCCAAACTTGCCAAACAGTTTGGCTTTAGTGAAGACGGTTTTCGCGTCGTAATGAACTGTAATGACCATGGCGGACAAACTGTGTACCATATACACCTACATATGCTGGCAGGTAAAACAATGGGCTGGCCTCCGTATCAAGACAAGAAAAAAACCAATCTCTAATATTTTAGTATGTAAAAATATGTAAAAGGTAGAACAAAGATACTGTTTTTGTCTATAATAGTGACAGATCAGCTAGTTAATGTATTGCAATTAGTTAACTAGCTGTATTTTTTGACACAAAATAGACACAAACTGTACTTTTCCTGCACAAGTCTCAGAAATTTCTAATACGAAAGGGGTGGATTGCGTGATAGGATGCAATTGTCAACTTTTTTCAAGAGTGAATAAATATGAGTAGTTCAGCCTTTTTATTATTAGATCCAGAACCGATTAACACGATTGGTGTAAATGTATTAGAACCATTGTTAAAAACACAAGGACTTACTGTGACAACTGGTACTGATATTTCTGAAGTACCTGAAGGCACACGATTGCTATTCATTGAAACGTCAAGTACAGATCCGTGGGGAAAACTAAAGGAGCAATTAGTTAATCTACGAATTAAATGCGATATTGTTTTATTTAATCTAGATGAAAACCCAGAACTAGCTAATCGCGCTCTTCTAAGTGGCATAAGAGGTGTATTTTACACCACGGATAACGCCGATGTGCTAATGAAAGGCATTCGTTTGTTACTTGAAGACCAACTCTGGTACCGTCGTGATATTATGTGTAATGCACTTAACCGTATGTTGCAGTTTAACAAAGACGCACTACATAAATTAACAGACGGTGATATCGAACCAGTTAAGCTTACCAAACGTGAAAAAGCTATTATTTCATTAATGAGTAAAGGTTCGAAAAACAAAGAAATAGCTGAAGATTTAAGTATTAGTCCGCATACAGTGAAAACTCACTTATACAGTGCATTTAGAAAAACTAAGTGTCGTAATCGTATTGAGTTACTATCTTGGGCTCAGCAAAACATTCCTGACGAAATTCGTTAAACGAAATACCCTACTTGTTAAAAACAGACGCTACTGCGTCTGTTTTTGTTTCTGGTTGCTAATCACTGTAATTGACTTTATGCTCAAACTGATTGCCAAACACTGGAAATACAATGCTCGACTCAGCTACTTTATATTACGCCAGCGCTGCCATGATGGCAGTAATGACCCTTCTTAATTACCTTACTTGGCGAACCAACAATAAGACTCCGGGCACCTTACTCTATATTTTTTATCCACTTGTGATGTTTGCATCAGTAATGAGTTTTGCACTACATGGCCATATTAATAACCTTGCCAGTGTTGCCATTGCAAATACTCTACTGTTTAGTGCCTCAATCATCCATGTACTCGCAATTTGTCAGTTTTTGAATGCCAAATGCGTTGGCTTTAAAACCTTTGTTTCGATCACAGTCGCTTTAGCTATCACTATGATTTACCTTGCTACTGACAGCGCAGAGTTACGCAGCCGAATATTGGTTTCTGACCTTCAACATATTGTTGAATCATTGTTTTTACTGGCTTTGTTTATTCGTAATGGCCGTAAAAGTTACCCTAATGGCAGTATTGTTTATATTTTAATTCTCAGCATTATCCTAGCGGTGTTTACTGGCCGTACTTTAATGATGGGAGATATTACAACCGCCAACCTATTATCTGCAGACTGGTTTAGTTTCACTTTATTTATTAATGGCGTAATAGCTCCAATGTTCTATGCTACAGGCATGGCACTACTATGTAATGAAAGGCGTGAGCAAAACCTTAATCAACTCACCGAAAAAGCCCATAAAGATTTAGAAATAAGAGGTTTGTTCTTATCAACTATTAGTCATGAAATTCGCACACCGTTAAACGGTATTTTAGGTAGTGCACAGTTGATCATGAACCAATCGAGTGACCCCCGTGATAAACCTTATTGCGAAGCAATTATTAACTCCGCTGAATCATTAAATTTATTAGTAGATAAAGTTCTCGACTACGCCAGCTTAGATCAACGAGATGAAGCACTTTATGAAGAGGATGTTGAGTTTAAAACTTGGCTAAATAATCTTTGCCTACTTCTCAGCCCCCTAGCAGAACAAAAACACTTAAAGTTTGAGTTGATATATGATTTGCCAGAACAGGCATGTTATTACTGCGACCAACAAAAACTCAGGCAAGTTATTATAAACTTAGTAGGTAACGCAATTAAGTTTACTGACCAAGGAGCCGTAAAGATTCATGTGAAGCTTCTTAATGAAGGCCAACTAGACCACCTAGTTAGAGTAAGTGTGATTGACTCAGGCCCTGGTATTGAAGATGAAGAAATAGCCTACCTCACTGAACCATACGTGCAAAGTAGTGCAGGTAAAGAGAAAGGAGGCACAGGCCTTGGCTTAGCAATTACCAGCCGGCTACTCGAAAAGTTAGGCAGTAAACTCAACATAGAAAGTGAGCTTAAAAAAGGCAGCACTTTCAGCTTTGATATTTCACTTGCTATTGGTGAGCTTAGCTTAGTTGAACAGCGTCACCAATCAAAGGATTATGTTACTGGCCTAGACGTGTTATTAGTTGAAGATCTCGATTTAAATCAGAAAATTGCCATCGAATTTATGGCTGATGATGAGCACAAGATAAAACTTGCAAAAGATGGCAATAGCGCGATTGAACTGATGCAAAAACATCACTTTGATGTGGTATTACTCGATATGAATTTGCCTGATTTAACAGGGCAAGAAGTCTTAAAAAAGCTAAAAAATATCGACCATTTAAATCAACGCACGCCAGTATTAGCATTTACCGCTAGCCTCAGTCCAGATGAAATAAAAGAGTATTTATCACTAGGTATAAAAGATATTGTAGGCAAACCAATAAAGCAGCAGAAATTACGTCAAGCTCTGAGCGATTCACAAACAAACCAATCTGCGAGTATCGCGGTGGAATTACGAGATACACTTTACGATGAAACGGCAGCTGCTACATTGATAAGCTCATTCAGCGAGGATGAGGTATCATCGATTTACAATGAGTTTGTTTTATCTGCTAGAAATAAACTCATTCGCTGTCAACAACTTGTAGATGATGATAAAGAGCAGTGCATCAAACTGATTCACCGTCAAGCAAGCACAGCATTGCAGCTAGGATTTAATCGATACGGTACAGAGCTGAAGCGCATCGAACGTAAGTTACTTGATAACAAGCCCTTAAAAGAACTATTAACCGAAGCCCTAATACTTTGGCAAGAAAGTCTACAAGCTTACCTTAAGCATGCTAGGCGTGAGTTATCATAGCGGTAAGCGAGCATTGTAGGCGCGATTTTATATCGCGCAATATTCAAAAGATAACGCGCGAAATAAATTTCACGCCTACATCAAAACATGGAACGACTTTAGCCGTGAAATGTTTTTCGGCGCTAAAGTAGCGCCTTGGCTAAAGCCTACAAATAACACGATTCGGCTTCAAACTGATTGTGATATGATTACTTAAGACTTACTTTTTCAGGCATAAAAAAACACGCTTTCGCGTGCCTACTTATCAAACTCATTTAATTTTAATCTTCAATTTCAGTTGGTTGCGGGAGCCGGATTTGAACCGACGACCTTCGGGTTATGAGCCCGACGAGCTACCAGGCTGCTCCATCCCGCGCCTGAAATTGTAGATTTATTTAAAGTTGCTTTACATAACAACTTGGCTTCCAATTCAAAAAATTGGTTGCGGGAGCCGGATTTGAACCGACGACCTTCGGGTTATGAGCCCGACGAGCTACCAGGCTGCTCCATCCCGCGCCTGTATGTTTAGAGTCCCAGAAGCCGGATTTAAACCGACAACCTTCGACTTCAGGTATTAGCGAGTCCGACGAATGATTTATCATTCTGCTCTATCCCGCGCCTGTAATCTCTAAGTAACATGAGCATGTTAACGACGCCCTGTTTCAGAGAGAGCGCTATCATATAGCAATAAGATTAGAAATCAAGGGTTATAGTGACAAATTTAACTCAAGCGAACAAAAAGCACACAAAACAAAGTTAAAATGCACGCTGATGAGGACTAATCATTTTTTGCCACTCCCAATCGGGGTGACCCATCACGATAAAATCAGGGTTTTCTGTGCTTTCTCGTTGATTGTAAGTTAACGGATTGAATTCAGCATCGGTAATGCAGCCACCGGCCTCTTCGACAATCACTTGTGACGCACCAGTATCCCACTCACCAGTTGGTCCGATACGTAAAAAGCAATCAGCTTTACCCTCTGCAATAATACAGGCTTTTAATGAGCATGAGCCTAATGCTACTGTCGCAAACTGAGTGTTTAAATACTGACTGACCGCTTCAATTTTTTGTCTGCGGCTTACTGCTAAGGTTAAATTATCGGGTGTTGCTACTGAAATTTGTTGATCTTGGCCATTTTCACGTTTAAATGCGCCATTTTGATAACTTGCAAAATAAGTCACTTGTTTCGCTGGCCAATGAATAACACCCAGCACTGGGCGATTATTTTCAACTAAAGCGATATTGACGGCAAAATCACCGCTTTCAAGTATAAACTCCCCGGTACCATCCATAGGATCAAGCAACCAATAACGATGCCAATCTTTTCTATCTGCCAGCGCTGGGATCGGGGTTTCTTCTGACATAATTGGAATGTCGGGGGCTATGCTCTTCAAACCCGCCATTAATACATCATTTGATGCTAAGTCAGCCTTGGTGACCGGAGTATGATCTGACTTTTGCTCAGCACCAATATCATCCTGCTGATAAATGGCCATAATGGCATCGCCTGCTTGCTCAGCTAACCGAATACACGGTTCTAAAAAATCATTCATTGCCCGCTCCCGACTCTAAGTACTTTGTTAATAATAGCAAAGCTGCGACACTTCGTGCTTCAGTAAAGTCTTCTTGTTGCAATAATGATTGCCAATCAGTTATTGGCCATTTTACAACGACAAGCGGTTCTGGCTCATCACCAGGTAAGGTTTCAGGATAGAGATCTTCAGCATACAAAATATGCATCGTGGCATTAAAGTAACTTGGCGCCATGCTGACTTTTTTTAGTTCAGCGAAATGCTTAGCACCAAAACCAACTTCTTCTTTAAGCTCCCGGTCTGCAGCTTGCTGAGGTGTTTCGCCTGGGTCAATTAAGCCCTTTGGAAAACCCAACTGATAATCATTGGTGCCTGCACAATACTCTCGCACTAATAACAGTTCGTTATCGGCCGTTACTGGCACTATCATCACTGCACCTCTGCCACCGCCACGAATTCTTTCGTATTGCCTTTGTTCATCATTTGAAAACTTCAATTCGAGAGACTCAACAGTAAATAGTCGACTTTTAGCGACAACTTCATTAGACAAAATTTGCGGTGGTGTAGGATGCTTTTTCTGTGTCATTGGCATTAATTTGCTATCATGGCAGTTATGCTCATCATAAATCTTTTAAAGTGAATTGCCTATGTTAAATTGGTCAAAAATCGATACTGTGTTGTTAGATATGGATGGCACCCTACTCGATTTGCATTTTGATAATTACTTTTGGCTAACCGTTATTCCCGAGCAATATGCGCGTAAACATAAAATCAGCTTAGACGCAGCAAAAGCTGACATTTTGCATCGTTATCAACAAGTTCACGGACAAATTAATTGGTACTGTTTAGATTATTGGCAACAGCAACTTGATTTACCAATTATGGCGCTGAAACGTGACATTCAACATTTAATCAGAATTCGTGAAGATGTTCCGCCGTTCTTAACTGAGCTTAGAAAAGCAGGCAAACAATTGATCATGCTTACTAACGCGCACCCAGATTGTGCCATGTTAAAGTTTGAACACACTGCTATCGATAATTACTTAGATGGGGTGATCTCAACTCACCAATATGGCGTGAGTAAAGAGCATCAACCATTATGGCAACAAGTACATCAAGAATGGCAGTTTGATAAGGAACGGACTTTATTTGTGGATGATAGCCCCGCCGTGCTAGATGCGGCAAAAGAGTTTGGTATTGGTCATATACTTGCGGTTGCCAACCCTGATAGTCAGCAACCGCATAAACAGTTCGATGGCTTTTTATCGACCATCGATTTTCGCGAGTTTATACCCGTTAAATAATTACTTCGGGTAACGCTGCTCTAAGCCTTGGTATACAAGTTTTGCAAAATCTGCATGCTCTGTATCTAGGCTTTTTACCACTTCAACTAAGTGCTCGTTATCTTCTTGGCCATTCCACACTTTGATATAACTACCATCTTTGTAGCCATGATCTTGGCGGAAGAAGTTCAAGGTATTTTTACCAACATAGCCACGGTATAAGTCATCGATATCCATACCAATTTGCGCCATACAACCTGCAAATGCGGCTGCATTAAAACTCTTTTCAGCGACTGCTGACCCAGCTAACACTTCGAGTGTTTGTTTAAAGTCATCTGCCTGAACTGGCGCACTTAACTCAGCTTCTAGTTGTGCAGCTAACTGCTCATAGCTGGTTTCACCATCAATACGTAAAGATAAACCAAAATGGAAAATATCAACTAACTCTAAAATAACTTGTTCTGTATCTGGGGTTTGTTTTTTCCACCACTTCCAGCCGTAGTGGTCAAGCATTTCAGCACACTCAACCCAAATTGCACGATACCATTCAAAACCTTGGCTAAACCATTGCTCATGAACTTTAGTATTCATCGCATTTTGCATCTCGAGCATAACAACGAGTTTTTGTAAATTAGCAGACATTCTTTATCCCAACTTGCATTTTCAATTATGTATATACTACAGATAATTTTGTCATTGATGAAATAAAAACACATATGATCAGGTCTGCTTTGCAGTTGATAAAAATAACCGAGGAAACCCATGTTTAAATCTCTACTCATTAGTGCACTATTTGTACTATCAAGCCAAGTTATTGCTGCGACTGCAACCAATATTGCCGAATCAGCAGAGCAAGTTAGCCCATTATTACCCGGCTTAGCAGTGCCAAATATTGAGTTAAAAGATCAATACGGTAAAACCGTCTCACTCGCTGAGCGTTTTAAAGAAAAAACGACTGTGCTCATTGTTTATCGTGGTGGCTGGTGCCCATATTGTTCAAAGCAATTGGCCAATGTCCAAAAAATTGAGAAAGAGCTAGCGGATTTAGGAGCACAGATAATTGCCGTTTCGCCAGATAGTCCTGAAAAGCTCGCTGAATCAAAAATTACTTCACCAAACTATCAATTATTGTCTGACGACAGCCTTTTGTTGGCACAAAAGTTAGGTTTAGCGTTTTACTTAGATGACAAAACAGCAAAGATTTACCGCAACAAACTTGGGGTTAACTTTGTCTCGTTAGAGGGCGAAGTGAAAGTAGCGTTACCCGTACCTGCAGTGTTTGTTATAGACACTAATGGGTTAGTTAATTTTCAATACGCCAACCCAAATTACAAAGTACGCTTAACAGAAGATTTATTACTAGCGGCTGTTAAATCAGTGAGCGAGCAATAAATTAGCAACCGATAAGCAGAATATGCTTCTGCTTATCGGCCTTGTGTAAATTCTTGCCAAGATTCAATTAAATCAACAAAGTCTTCAAAACCACAGCCACTACACAAGCCTTCTTCTTCAAGCATTAAATCATCATCTTGGTAGGCAACTAAGTCTTCGTTGTCTTGATGTAACGCATGTGCTTCGAATAGCGCTTCGTCTTTACTTAAGATCAAATCAATTTCTTGACCTTGTAAGGTTAAAGGCTCATGACTGCTCTTAACCGCGGAGATTAATGCTTGTACCATCGCGATTTTTTCTTTACCGATTTCTTCGTTTAGCCAACGGCCTATGACGGCATGTTCAGAGGAGATTTTAATGCGTAAACCGCTAATAGGATCGCGGATAAATTGATATTCCATGGAGGGTACTCTTAATACGTTATCTGCTAATTATACCGTTTGCAGCTAAACGTGGCGAGTTTTGTAGTCTTAAATCAGCACGAGCGCCAACGGGGCGCTCGTGTTTATGCTATTTAAAATAGCTAGAGTCGCGATTTGAAGCGCGCAGCATCAATAATCGCCCATAGGTATACGATTGGCAGTAGAATAAAGCCAACTGCAACGTAAATTAGTGCCCCACTGATAACCCATGCTAAAAAGAATGCAATAGCCGCCATTAAACGGCCTTGTACCAATTGCCCTAAACCAGGAAAAAAGATATTACATATTGCTGCGATTACATTACCGCCAGAACCTTGCTCTGCCATACTAACCTCTGTAGTTTTTAATGATTATACTTTTAGTAAACACACTTTATGCCAACTTATTATGGCTTACAAATCAAAGTGTTAAAAAGTAGCGTTATTTTGATTTTAGTTTTTTTTGCTAAAAATCGGTCAAATTCACAATTTTAATACTTCAATTTTAATGACTTGCCAAAATAGCTGTTTATAAAAACAGTATTTTATTTAGCCTTGCATAAACACCTGTTATACTCCACCCATTATAGATTGAAAAGGCGTAACGATGGACGTTTCTGAATTACTCGATGGCTTAAATGACAAACAACGGGATGCAGTCGCAGCCCCATTGCAAAATATGCTAGTACTTGCAGGTGCAGGTTCTGGTAAAACTCGAGTACTTGTTCATCGCATCGCGTGGCTCATGCAAGTTGAGCAAGCTTCTGCATACAGTATCTTTGCGGTAACCTTCACAAATAAAGCCGCAAAAGAAATGCGCACTCGTGTAGAAGAAACCTTAAAAGCACCTGTTGGCGGTATGTGGATTGGTACTTTCCACGGCTTATCTCATCGTATTCTGCGCGCCCATCACCGTGAAGCGAACTTGCCTGAAAGCTTTCAAATTTTAGATTCTGACGATCAACAACGTATGATCAAACGCTTACTTAAAGCGATGAACATCGATGATAAAAAGTGGCCAGCAAAACAATTTGGTTGGTATATCAGCGCGAAAAAAGATGAAGGTCTGCGACCTAAAGACATTCAAGCCTACGATATTAATGAGCAAATGATGCTAAAAGTCTATGCTGCATATCAAGAGGCTTGTGACCGTGCAGGTTTAGTCGACTTTGCAGAAATACTGCTGCGCTGCTACGAAGTACTTAAAAACCACCCAACACTTTTACGTCATTATCAACAGCGTTTTGCCCATATGCTGGTAGACGAGTTCCAGGATACCAATACGATTCAGTACGCTTGGTTAAAATTACTCGCAGGTAACACCAACAGTATTATGATCGTAGGTGATGATGACCAAAGTATCTATGGCTGGCGTGGCGCAAAAATTGAGAATATCAAACGCTTTTTAACTGACTTCGAAGCCGAAACCATTCGCCTTGAACAAAATTACCGTTCAACGGCAACAATTTTGAAAGCTTCAAACGCGCTGATCAAAAACAATGCTGAACGCATGGGCAAAAGCCTGTGGACAGACGGCAATGATGGTGAGCCGATTTCAGTTTACGCTGCGTTTAATGAATTAGACGAAGCGCGCTTTGTTAGCAGCAAACTACGTAGCTGGCTAAATGCAGGTAATGCATTACAAGACGCCGCGATTTTATACCGTAACAATGCGCAATCTCGTGTACTCGAAGAAGCAATGCTACAAGAAGGTTTAAAATACCGTATTTACGGCGGTATGCGCTTCTTCGAACGCCAAGAGATCAAAGATGCACTTTCGTATTTACGCTTAGTTGGTAACCGTCAAGATGATGCAGCTTTCGAGCGCGTTATTAACACCCCTGCTCGCGGCATTGGTGATAAAACACTAAGCCACATTCGTGATTGCGCGCGCAATGAGTCATTGCCACTTTGGTATGCCGCTAAAGCTATTATCGAGCAGCAGCACTTATCTGGCCGTGCAGCAAGTGCCGTGACTAAATTCTTAGAACTTGTTGAGCATATCGAAGATAAAATCAGCGATCTCACCTTAGAAGAGCAAGCGAAATACGCCATTCAAAGCTCGGGGTTAATGGCAATGTATCAAGCTGAAAAAGGTGAAAAAGGCCGTGCCCGCGTAGAAAACTTAGAAGAGCTTATTAGTGCTTGTGGTCAATACGAACTCCCTGAAGATGAAGAGTTCAGCTCACCACTGCAAGGCTTTTTGGCATATACCTCTCTAGAATCTGGCGAAGGTCAAGCTGACGAGCACGAAGACGCGGTGCAAATGATGACACTGCACTCAGCAAAAGGCCTAGAATTCCCGCTGGTATTCATGGTGGGTGTTGAAGAGGGCATGTTCCCATCACAACAAAGTAATGAAGAGTCTGGCCGCTTAGAAGAAGAACGCCGCCTCTGCTATGTTGGTATGACTCGCGCGATGGAAAAACTATACATTAGCCACGCAGAAAGTCGCCGTTTATACGGCCAAGAAAAATACCACAGCCCATCACGCTTTTTACGCGAAATGCCTGAAGACTGTATCGAAGAAATTCGTATTAAAACACAGGTTTCAAGGCCACCTGCGGCAGGTCGTTTTAGTCCATCAGTAACACATGCCGCATTTGAAGATAGCGGCTTTAACTTAGGGCAACGCGTATTACACGCTAAGTTCGGTGCAGGAACCGTACTCAATTACGAAGGTAGCGGCGCACAGTCACGTATTCAAGTGAACTTTGATGACCTAGGCAGCAAATGGCTTGTAACACAGTATGCAAGACTTCAAGCCTTATAATGAGTATATAACAGCGCTATGTAATGAGCTGGTGATTGCAAAGCATCGCCAGCTTGTCATTGTGCAAGGCAGCGAAACTTGGTGCTATCAGTTTGCAAACCAATTAGCGCTAAAAAATACCTATGTTTTCAGTAGCAGCTCATTATTAGCAAATAGTGAGTTCCCAAAACATGCTCACCAGATTCTTGGTCAAGAGTTTCAACACGCAATTTTTGATGGTTTTAGCGGTTTATATGCCGATAAACTCGCCGCGCTTGCCGGTACCGTAAAAGCAGGCGGTGTACTGATATTATTGCTGCCCGATGACGATAAGTGGCAAGACCCAGCACTCACAAGTATCACCTCTTATGGCGAAGAAATTAAACACAGCTTTTTTAATCAGCGCTTTTTCGCCAAGCTAAAATTGCAGCCACATTATTTTACTAAGCACTCGCCTCCTGCTTACCAATCTATTTCGCCAGCAACTGCTGAGATAAATTATCAGCAACAACAAGCATGTGTTGAGCAAATTATTAAAACCGCAACAGGGCGCGCTAATCGTCCTTTTGTGATCAGTGCAGACCGAGGTCGTGGTAAGTCAGCCGCTTTAGGGCTTGCAGCAGCAAATCTTCAAGATAAAAGAATCCTAATTTGCGCCACCCAAGCCAAAGCCGTACAAACAAGCTTTAAGCATTTAGCCGCTGAGCTTGGTGTTAGCAAAGAGCAAAACTGTAAGCAACTAGCTAACCTTAGCTATATTGCGCCAGATACACTGCTACATGCAAAACCTGATTGCGATCTGTTATTTGTCGACGAAGCAGCAGCGATTCCGGTTCCTATGCTATTGCAGATCCTAAAAAGCTATCCACGGATCGTATTTGCCAGCACTATGGTTGGTTATGAAGGAAATGGACGTGGTTACACGTTACGTTTTTTACATTACTTACGTAGCCAATTTAAATCGCTAAAGGCAATTACTTTGGATGAACCTATTCGTTTTGCCAAGTATGACCCCCTCGAAAATAGCCTACGCGAACTATTACTACTCGATGCAAAGTACCTAGAAACTCAGAGTGGTAAGTCTTACCAATTTGAAAACATAAGCAAAGAGCAACTCATTGATGATGAGCAGCTGCTTAGCCAAATTATGGCGCTATTGGCGTTGGCTCATTACCAAACCACGGTAAACGACTTACGCCACTTGCTTGATGCCCCAGAGTTACAGCTTTTTATCTGCAAACAAGAAAATGCATTAAAAGCCGTTTGCTTAATTGCTATTGAGGGTGGCTTAACGCCTGAGATTGCAGAGCAGGTTATAAGAGGAAAGCGTCGGCCACATGGTCATTTAATGGCGCAAACTCTGACTCAATTAAGCCGAAAAACAGAAGATTTGTGTAAACACTCAGCGAGAGTCGTGAGAATAGCTGTTGCACCTGAATGTCATCAGCAAGGTATAGGCTCAGCCCTGTTAAACCACTGCGAAAGCCAATTAAGCAATTGTAGTTATTTTGGTGCCAGCTTTGGCGCAAATGCGACATTAATTAAGTTTTGGCAAAGTAATGGCTTCAACGTTGTTAAGCTTGGATTTAGTCATGACAAAGCAACGGCAGAACATGCTGCCTTAGTGGTTAAAGCATTAGATAAGCAAACGACAGATAGCGCAGCACTGTTAATAGAAGAGTTTAAGCAAGATCTCTCTTTGCAGCTCCTTGATCACTTTAGCTCACTTCCTTGGCAGCTTATTGCAGAGCTATTCAAAGGCTTACCAAAAAGTGATCTATCTTCTGCCTTAGATGCAAGAGCTGAGCGGCTGTTAACTGGTGATATTAACCTCTTCCAAGTACAGCCATTGCTATGGCAAATACTTTGGAGCACACCAATTAGTCTAAATTTATTAGATGAACATACAAAGTTCATCCTTATTCGACTAGTATTACAGCAAACCTCTGTAAATAGCTTAATCGAAGAAGCCGGTTTTACAGGTAAAAAAGACTTAGACTCACAGTTCAAAACCGCAGTGCAAGGTTGGTATGCTCACTATAAATCACTTCAAAATCACAGCCATTAAGTGTTTATGTATTTGTACCTTGCTACTACCTCAGATAGCTTTAGCTGAACACGCACAGCCTACCATTAAACTCGGGATGTCCACTGCGCTCACTGGACCCGCAAAGCAAATAGGCGAACAACTGGCGCTTGGCAGTAATATTTACTTTAATAAAATCAACAAAGAAAACGGTATTAATGGGCAAAGTATCGATCTGATTTTAGCTGATGATGGTTATGAGCCAAAAAATACCGTAGTGAATACTCGCGAGTTTTTATTTGATCAAAAGATCCATGCAATTTTTGGCTCTATGGGCACACCAACAGCCCATGCAATTAAACCTATTCTGGATAGGCACCGCATTCCATTTCTAATGCCATTTACAGGCGCTGATTTTTTACATAATAGCTCAATGCCAAATGTATTTAATCTTCGTGCGAGCTACCAAGATGAAGCCATAGAGCAAATTAATTATTTCGTGAAAGAGCGTAAGCATGAAAAAATTGGCTTGATGATCCAAGCCGATGAGTTTGGCTATATGGTAGAAAACAACCTTGTTAATGAATTAAAAATACATGGTATTAAACCTGTAGAAGTCGCTCGGTTTAAGCGCAATAGTGATGATATTTCAAAAGCTTTAGCGCTTCTAAAAGATAGTAAAGCAACCGCAATTTGTTTAGTCGGCACCTACGAGCCTCTCGCTGAATTCATTAATGCAGCAAACAAACAAAGCTTCAACCCAGACTATACTTCGGTGTCTTTCGTTTCGAGCCATGATTTATATCAGCGAGTTAAACAGCCCGCCAACATTATGGTCACTGAAGTAGTACCTGACCCTAATAACTGTAAAAACTCTTGGTGTAAGCAATTTATTGAAGATATCGAACCTTATCACACGAGTGCGAATAGAATTATATTTGAAGGTTATTTGAATGCCGTTGCATTGGTTAGCGCTGCCCAAAGATGCCCAACGCCACTAAACAATCAATGTCTGCTGACCGAGCTAACTCACCTCTTCACTGACACATCTGAATTCGCTGATTTATTTAATAGTCATAGTGCTGGAAATAATAAAAAAATCTACCGCTCCTATTTCAAAAAGTAATTTTGTAAATCCATCACTAAAAACATAATAATGTTCTATGCTATAAAGACTTTACAAGGCTTTGAGGGAAATATGGATCTGATTAATTTCCGAGTTGGGCACAAGACTATTTCATTAAAAATTCTTGATATTCTTCTAACTGAACGTTATGAGGGTAATTTAACGTCATTGCCCAATGAAAATAAGAGCTTTATCGGGGTCAAAGATTATATGGACACGCCGACCCCCATATTTGATTTGGGGGTAGTTTTAAATAACAGGTCAACATACGAAGTAAATGCCGCGCTTTCAGAATTATTAGTTGAAAGAGAAAAAGAGCACTTAGAATGGCTTAATGTATTAGAAAACAACCTATCTACTGGAACATCCTTCACAAATTCGCTAGATCCAAGTAAGTCCTCATTTAGTCGCTGGTACAAAGATTTCGAGACTGATAATGAAGATCTTAAGAGCATTGTTGCCAAACTTGAAAAGCCCTACCATGCACTACATGTTATGGCTAGCGAACTTCTAGAAGTACGGAAAACACAGTCAAAAGATTCTGTAATTATTTTATTTGAAGAAAAAAAACGACAAACTCTTAATCAGCTAAACCGGTTGTTTGAATCGGCCCGAGAGCAGATAAGCCTTGATTACAAGCCAATCATCATTTTTACAACTAAAGACGGTGTAACACCTCATATAGGGCTTCTGGTCGATAAAGTCGAAGACAATATTAATGTTAAGAAAGAAGATATCAAACCTTTAGAGCAGCTTACCTCTGTTGGTTTTGATGTTGACCCACAAACTAAAAACATGATGCGCGGGCTAATTAAAATGAAGCATAAACACAGCTTACTATTAGACCCAAGCGCCATCTTCCGCCCAGAACACCTCATGCGCCACGAAGCAGAAGAAACCGAAGAGTATGGGCTTTTTTAGCCGCTAGTTAGCAAGTTTGAAAGGGTAAAGTTAGTGAGGGGAAAGTTGAAAGGCCTGGCGTAGGTTGGGTAGAGCGGAGCGAAACCCAACACATCACAGAGCTATCAGCTTTCAGCCGTCAGCGATCAGCCGCGCGGTGTGGGTGTTTGGTCCTGCGTCATCCTCTGGTTCTAGGCAAAGTCTACTTGTAGGAATGGCTTTAGCCATGAATATGTTTGTTATGGTCTGAAATCGGCACTGAAGTGTCTCCTACGGGGTTATTGCTGAGGGAGGCTCTGTACTAAACAACCCAACAGTTCGACTTTACTCTTGCTAATACCATTCCGCTTAAATATCTGATCTAATATAGGCTATATAAAATCACCGGCTAATAACATTGAATTCAAACATATCTGAACAGCTTTTAGCGCTTTCTCGAAAAGACCCAACCCAACGAAAACGC
>NZ_PNCZ01000058.1:0-1840 GCF_005887425.1 Pseudoalteromonas sp. S2721 | reverse complement strand
TACCAGTGATGCAGGTGAAGGTGCACAAGTGACCGTGGTCGTCACCGATGCCAATGGTGATAGCAGCATCCTGACAGCGACAGTGGATGCCAGCGGTAATTGGTCAGTGAGTCCAACAACGGTCTTAGCTGATGGTCAATTTACTGTTGACGCCAGTGTGCGTGATGGGGTGGGGAACCTTACAGAAGAAACGGTGACTGGGGTCATTGATACCATTGCACCAAGCTTAACCTTAACGGGCGTTGGGGCGGGCAGTGATGTGACGCCAACTTTAAGCGGCACAAGTAATGAAATCGGCGCGTTAGTAACTATCACAGTGACTGATAGTAACGGTGTGGTACAAACTTTCTCAGCCACAGTGGGCAGTAATGGAACCTGGACTAGCGAAGTGCCAAACGGTTTAGCCGAAGGTGATTACACTGTGTCAGCAACAGTGAGTGACGTGGCGGGCAATAGTACAACAATCAGTGCCTCAGGTAGTATTGATACGGTAAATCCTACAGTCGTTGTGAATGATAATGGCTTAAGTAATGATAATACCCCAACAATCAGCGGTACATCTACCGAGCCTGCGGGCACAATTGTAAATATTATAGTTACAGACAGTAATGGCGATAATTATAGTTTTACAGCTGTTGTAAGTGCTGCAGGCACATGGCAAACAGACGCATCTGAAATACCTGATGGTAACTATACAATTACTGCAACAATCACAGATGCTGCGGGTAATACAGGGAGTGATACAGGCTCAGGAACGATAGACACTACAGCGCCTCTCATTACAATCAACAATCTAGGCACAATTAACACCGCAACACCAACTATTAGTGGTACATCTTCGGAGCCAGCAGGCACTGTTATTTCACTTGTATTAACAGATACCAGTGGTGGTGAGATCAGTTTGACTGCAACCGTTGATGGTGCTGGTAATTGGTCTGTCACCTCTTCATCGTTAGCGAATGATGACTACAGCGTGGTTGCTACAGTAGAAGATGCAGCAGGAAATAGCGCCTCGGCAACAGAGAATTTCACCTTGAATACCAGTGCGCCTAGTATTTCAATTGATGCCCTAGGCCAAACGAACGATACAACGCCTACTATTTCAGGAACAACCAGTGCTCCTGACGGCAGTACGGTAACAGTGACTATAAATGATGGCACCAATCCAGTTGAAACACTGACAGTAAGTGTCTCAGGTGGTATTTGGACTGTTACTGCTAATAATGCATTAACTGAAGGGGATTTTACGGTTACTGCTAGCGTTACTGTAGGTGGCGTTGAAGGTACAGACTCTGCTGTAGGAACAATTGATTTAACCCCTCCTACCATTGCAATTAATGATATTGCACAAACCAATGATACAACCCCAACAATAAGTGGTACAACGGATGCACCGGTAGGAAGCACAGTTACAGTGATCATTACTGATTCACAAGGCAACCCACAAACTTTAGTCGCTACGGTATTAGCGAACGGAAGTTGGTCAGTGTCTGCAACCACTATACTGGCAGAAGGTAGTTTTACTGTTAATGCTTCAGTCACCGATGCAGCCGGTAATACCGGCACCGATAGTGCTACTGGTGAAATCGACATTACCGCACCGACTATTAGCCTTGATACCTTGGCCGATAGTAATGATGTGACACCGCTCATTAGTGGGCAAACCACCGGAGCGGCAGTGGGCAGCTTAGTGCTGCTTACTATCACTGACAGTGCTGGTAATGTCCAAAGTGCGACAGCGACGGTGCAAGCGGATGGCAGTTGGTCTGTTGAGCCAAGTACGGCATTAGCCGAAGGGGATTATACCGTGGTGGCCACCTTGAGCGCCGCGGCGGGTAAC
>NZ_PNCZ01000057.1:0-619 GCF_005887425.1 Pseudoalteromonas sp. S2721 | reverse complement strand
GACATCGACATGAGCGCACCGACTATTAGGCTTGATACCTTGGCCGATAGTAATGATGTGACACCGCTGATTAGTGGGCAAACCACCGGAGCGGCAGTGGGCAGCTTAGTGCTGCTTACTATCACTGACAGTGCTGGTAATGTCCAAAGTGCGACAGCGACGGTGCAAGCGGATGGCAGTTGGTCTGTTGAGCCAAGTACGGCATTAGCCGAAGGGGATTATACCGTGGTGGCCACCGTGAGCGACGCGGCGGGTAACGAAGGCAGCGATACTGAAACAGGCACCATCGATGTGACGGCACCAACGATTAGCATTGATGCGCCAGCGCTGACCAACGACAATACGCCGACGGTCACTGGCACCTCAGACTTAGCCAATACCTCACTCGCCGTGACCTTTACCGATGCTGATGGTATCAGCCATACCGTGACAGTCACCACTGATGCTTCAGGCAATTGGAGCGCCGAAGCAGGGCAAGCCTTAGCTGATGGCAACTACACAGTCAGTGCCAGTATCAGTGATGCAGCAGGTAATAACAGCAGTGCCAGTGACAGTGGTGAAGTCGACACCATTCCACCGGATCGTGCTTTAGTGCCGACATTGTGACTCGCTCAACTGC
>NZ_PNCZ01000056.1:0-476 GCF_005887425.1 Pseudoalteromonas sp. S2721 | reverse complement strand
GCTTACTATCACTGACAGTGCCGGTAATGTACAAAGTGCGACAGCGACGGTGCAAGCGGATGGCAGTTGGTCTGTTGAGCCAAGTACGGCATTAGCCGAAGGTGATTATACCGTGGTGGCCACCGTGAGTGACGCGGCGGGTAACGAAGGCAGCGATACTGAAACAGGCACCATCGATGTGACGGCACCAACGATTAGCATTGATGCGCCAGCACTGACCAACGACAATACGCCGACGGTCACTGGCACCTCAGACTTAGCCAATACCTCACTCGCCGTGACCTTTACCGATGCTGATGGTATTAGCCATAGCGTAACAGTCACCACAGATGTTTCAGGCAATTGGAGCGCCGAAGCAGGGCAAGCCTTAGCCGATGGCAACTACACAGTCAGTGCCAGTATCAGTGATGCAGCAGGTAATAACAGCAGTGCCAGTGACAGTGGTGAAGTCGACACTATAGCGCCAGACGTTAGTG
>NZ_PNCZ01000055.1:0-84601 GCF_005887425.1 Pseudoalteromonas sp. S2721 | reverse complement strand
AGTTGTTCTAAATGAGAAATTTTTAACGCAGTTAACGACAGGTTTAATCCCTCAAAATGATTAAGTATTATTGCGGGTTGGTATTAAAAAAGCCCACTCAAATTGAGTGGGCTAAGCAATGCTAAAATAGCATTTAGGGGGAAACTCTTAATGTGAAACTTGCTGCCAAGCCATAGCCCAGCTTTTTCCTACACCTGGTTCAAATAGCGGGTTGTGTGAATCTTTAACACGACAAAACTCGCTAAATGGCCATGGTTTACACATATAAATATGGCCTGTTTTAGGTTGTAAAACCTTAATTCCTGCACTGTAATCGTTGCATGCTTGAGGATAAACATAGTCATAATCTTGCAGACTATCTTTTACTCGCTCTTCACACTTGGCGATACAATTAAACGCCACTTTTACATGCGTAATACCCGAGCCTTCTAGGGCATAAATTTGGTTTGAGCGATAGGCTACCACTAAACCTTGATCAGTCATTTTTCCAGCTTTTACTAGCGGAATATGCACATTAATATGCTCAGCAACGGAGCGCGGCCAATTATGAGGCTCACCTTGATCCGTACTGACTATTGGATATTCGAATGATAAATCGACTAGCTCTCCTTGCATGTCATAAAAGGTCACAATCACCCTATCACCAACAAATAGTTGGGTATGATGATTCAAGCAACCAATCGGCAACCACTTCCCGGAGGCCATTGACGTATGCATAAACAAAGTATCACCCTAAGAACAACTAATAGGCATTATCTAACAACCGTACAAAATAAATACTTTTTAGTTTGAGGCAAAAGATCCAAAGCACTAGATTATGTGCTTATCAGCGGTCCCGCTATCATAGTTTAAAACCTTAGACCGGAAACTTTGCGTCCTAACTTTTCAGTTAGTTTGCCAAAAACAAGACTGAGTATAATCGCGACCGAATCACAAATCAAACAAAAGAATGTAACCAAAGGTCTTATATAGCAAATAGTTACTAGCAAAAGATGCAGAAACAAAAAAGCCAACCGCTCGGTTGGCTTTAAAACAGAAAGAGCTTTAGTCTTTCACCAGCTTTCTTCTGGTCGTTACTCGGTGACCAGAACGGAATATATTCAAAAAGCCATTACCTACATCACTCATGATAATGTACAAACAAGGTACTAGTACTAAAGTGATTAGAGTTGCAAACATAACCGCAAAACCAAGTGCAACCGCCATTGGAATTACAAACTTAGCTTGCAAGCTGGTTTCGAACATAATCGGTAGTACACCGGCAAAGGTTGTAATTGATGTCAGGGTGATTGCTCTAAAGCGCGCACAACCTGCTTCAATAACCGCTTGGCGAGTTGAAATACCTTCGCGGCGTGCTTGGTTTACAAAGTCGGTCATAACTAACGAGTCATTAATTACAACACCGGCCGCAGCAATCAAGCCAAAGCCCGACATCAAGCTAATATCTAAACCAAACCAGAAGTGACCCCAAATAGCACCGGTTAAGCTAAATGGAATAACCGACATAACAATTAGAGGCTGCGAATAGCTCTTAAGCGGTACAGCAAGCAAGATATACACTAAAATCATACCGCCGATGAAGAACATGATTTGCTCATTAGCTTGCGCCTGCTGCTCTTCAATTGAACCGCCTAGCTCAGTTTTAACTGACGGGTACTCTTCTTTTAACTGTGGCAACAAGTTCTCATCAACTTGCTTAACCACTTCACCCGGCTCAATCGCTTCTTCATCGATACTGCCGTAGATATACACAGTACGATAGCCACCCTCACGGCGAATATAGCTAATACCTGGTTTTTCGTTCAGCTCAACAACATCACCCAGCATCACCTCTTGACCTGCAGGCGTTGTGATAACGGCGTGCTTTAATGATGCAAACGCTTCACGTGTTAGTTTCGGGTAACGAACCATAACACGTACTTCTTCACCGCGACGAATAACACGCTGAGCTTCACCACCGTAGAAACTTGCACCTACTTGGTTAGCAATGTTGGCAAGGTCTAAACCTAGATCATATGCCACAGGTTTTAAGCTTAATTGCACTTCTTTGCTCGCCGGATCGATGGTCGAACTAATATCAAATAAGCCTTTTTGCTGTTGTAATAGTTGGATGAAACGACGACCTGCCTCATTTAAGGTATCGATATCTGGGCCATAAAGTAAGTAACCAAACTCACCATCCATACCACCGCCATTTACATCATCGTATATTTGCAGTGACTTCACACCAGGGATGCTTGGCATTTGTTCACGCCAACGACGAGATAGTTCGAATGCGTTATAAGGGCGAAGCTCTTCATCTACCAGCGGAGCAAGTAATTGTGCTTCAGTACGACCTTGGTTGAACACTAAGATATCGCGAATTAGCTTTTGGCCAAATTCACGTTCTGTTTCTTGGTCTACCTTGTTAACCATGGCTTCGATTTCACGAATAGCATTAATTGTTTGCATATCCGAGGCATTTTCATTCATTTCTAAACGAATTTGCGGAAAGTCCTGAGGTACTTTTGGTGTTGGTACCACACGCACTTGGTTTGAAGAAATTAAGCCAAACGTCAAAATCAATAAACCGATAAACGCAAATAGCACAAACCAGCGCCATTCAACACACAGCTCAATAAAACGTTTATATGGGCCATTTACAAACTCAAAGAAACGTTTGTTAAAACGCGCTCGCCAGCTATTAGGATTAATTGGCGGAAACTTAGTATGGGCAATGTGTGCTGGTAAAATAAGTTTTGATTCAATCAAACTAAATATCAAACACAGAATAACCACCACTGCGATACCGAAGAAAAATGCACTCTCTGGGCCACTTGATAATGTAAACGGTGCAAATACAGCAATAGTCGTTAAGACACCAAATGTTGCTGGGGTAGCAACGCGTTTTGCCCCATTTACCACGTTTACAACACCACCGCCTTTTTTCTCAATTTCGGTGTAGGCGCTCTCCCCTATGACTATGGCATCGTCGACCACGATCCCGAGTACCATAATAAAGGCAAATAACGACACGATATTAATACTGATACCAAATAATGGCATCATCATCATTGCCCCTAAGAAACACACAGGTAAACCAATCATTACCCAAAGTGCCAGCTTAAAGCGTAAGAAAATAGACAACATAATGGCCACCAAGATAGCCCCTTGGAAAAGGTTGGTTTTCATCATGTCTAAACGGGCATTTAGGTAATAAGTCATGTCCATCAGTGGCACAAGACGAAGACCGGCTGGTAGCTCTTTATTCTTTTGTTCAATAAAGGCTTTAACTGAATCAGCAACCGGGATCATATTTTGTTCTTTAGTTGCTTTTACAGATAAATAAACGGCATTTTCACCATTAAATTTAAAATAGCGTTCACCTTCAGTGAATTGGTCTTTGATCACAGCAATGTCGTTTAAAAGCACTTTCGCGCCATTAGCGCCAATTTTTACTGGGATCTGGCGGAACTCATCACCGCTGTAATATTGATTTTCAACACGTACCGAGATAATACCTGCGTCAGTACGTAATTGACCTGCTGAAATATTTGCAGAGTAACGACGTACAGCACTGGCCACCTCACTTAAAGTAAGGTTGTATTGACGAAGTGAATCTGGGTCAATTTCAATCGCAATCTCATCAAGTGGTACATCGTTTTGTACCAGCGACACATTAGATAATTGCAGTAACTCATCTTCAATTTTATTTGCAACAGGCTTTAACTCAGTAAGTGGAATATCACCAACTAGGGTCATACCAATCACGTCTTGGCGAAACTCAACCTGACTAATCGTCACCGGCTCCATGCCGGCAGGGAAAGTCGCAATACTGTCTACTCGTAGCTTCACTTTATCGAGTACATCAGTGAGCTCTGCATCTGTGTTGATCTCTAAACTTGCAGTGCCACTATTTCGGAACGAACGATATACACCACGTTTAATTTCGGTGACATCTTTTAGTGACTCTTCAATTTTGATCAGAATACTTTCTTCAATTTCCTGTGGTGAGGCACCCGGATAATTGGCCTGTACCTCGATATAGTTAATTTCAATATTCGGGAACATCTGACGCTGAATAGTGAAATAACTAATGATCCCCATGATGATGATAAACACCATCATTAAGTTAGCAGCGACCGAGTTATTGGCAAAATAGGCAATAAGGCCAGACTGTTTTTCTGTGTTTGTATCAGTCATAGTGCTACCTTAAAGCTTTTCAACCGCTGCAGTTTCTGCATCGCTTGTCAT
This sequence comes from Pseudoalteromonas sp. S2721, assembly GCF_005887425.1. Lineage (NCBI taxonomy): Bacteria > Pseudomonadati > Pseudomonadota > Gammaproteobacteria > Alteromonadales > Pseudoalteromonadaceae > Pseudoalteromonas > Pseudoalteromonas sp. S2721. Next base: position 80,368 of record NZ_PNCZ01000055.1, on the reverse strand, counting down.
TTCTTTCATTCCAGCAATCTTCACTTCCATACCCTCTTGCGGATACTCCGGTAGCGTTAGAACCAACTGGTCATTCACTTCAAGGCCATCACTGATATAGAAGTACTCACCTTCTTCACGCACTACGGTTACTTTACGTGGTTCAAGTTTATTCTCGCCGTTCACAATCCACACCGTTTGGTTATTCACTAAAGACTGCGGTAAACGGTAGATGTTTTGTAATGTTGCACCGGCAAAGTTCACTTGAACGTAAGCACCAAATTTAATAGGTTGTACGTCGTGCTTTAAGCCGTATGGGTCATCAACACGAACAACTAAGTTGCTCATACGCGTCGCGTTATCAACAACGCCTAGGTCACGGTCAATTTCGGCTTCACGAGTAAAGCTGTTTAAGCCTTTATTGATAATGGTCGCTTTAACGCCTTTTAAGCGTTTTGGCAAAAATACACTATCGAAACCAGCAATTGGTACAATGATTTCTGCACTTTCAATATTATTAATTTCAGCAACTTGGCTGCCTACATTAATGTATTGACCGACACCAATTTCACGGCTGATCACCAGTGCATCGTAAGGTGCTTTCACCTCACAGCGAGCAAGGTCACGCTCGGCACGTTTTAATGCCGCTTGCGCTGATTTAACAGCTGCTTGTGCACTTAAAACTTGAGGTTTACGTAGGAATAAGTCGGTGCGCTCACGCTCTGGGTAACGTCTTGCTTCATCCTCTGCCACTTTAGCCTGTGCTTGCTCTTCGATCAGTGCCGCTTGAGCACTGGCAAGTGACGCTTCAGCTTGTAGTACAGCTGCTTCGTAGTTATCTTTTTCGATGGTAAATAACACTTCACCACGCGCTACGATGCCACCAGCAACAAAATTTGGATGCCAGCTTGTAACTTCACCTGCCACTTGCGAGGCAAGTAAGGTACTTTCAAGCGGTTTCACTTCGCCGTAACTATTAATAATCACTTGATGATCATCACTTGCTACTGGCTCAACCTGTACTAAAGGACGCACATCAACTACATCCTTGTCTTTAGGCTCTTGAGCAATCGCGTTTATTGCCTTAAAACCAGCAACACCAACGATTAATGCAACAAACGGTAAGATCCATTTTAATAAACTTGTGCGCATAACTTACACCTATAATATTTTCACTGGCCCTATCATACCAAAGCTGACAGAAACATTAATGTGACATTTGTAAGGAACTGTTACAAAAACAGATAAATTGGCAACACAAAAACCAAAACTTATCTAAGAACAATTTGTTACAAACAAAAACCACTTAATATCAGAGGCTTACAACACTACTTTCACACTTGTTAACAAACAGCCTTTTATCAAAGGGTTAATTCATTAAACTTGATTGAGAAATAATGAAAGGAACGAGTTAACAATGAAAATAACAAACATTGCGCTGGCACTAAGCTTAGCGTTTGCCATGAATGGCCACGCAGCCGAAACAAAAAAAGAAGAAAAGAAGCCAAAAACACTGGCTGAAATGATCAAAGATAAAAGCGAGTTTGCCGGTGTTTTCAGCATTTACCAAGATGCGAAAACCGGCGATAACTTAATGGTGATCGACCAATCTCAACTTGATACACCATTTGTGTACTTTGCTCACACCGTTGATGGTGTTACTGACGCAGGTCACTTCAGAGGGGCATATCGCGAGACAAAGCTAATTGAGTTTCGTAAATACTTTGACCGCATTGATATTATTAGCAAAACACCGCGCTATAAATTTGATGAAAACTCAGCCCTAGCACGCTCTGCCGATGCCAACATCAGCGAAGCTGTGCTTGCGAGTATTAAAATCGAAAAAGAAGAAGACGATAAAATTGCTTTTAAAGTTGATAAGCTCTTTTTAAGTGAAGCACTGCATAAAGTGTCACCTTGGGCGAACCCAAAAGATAAAAATGCCAGCAAGCGCTTTAAACTTGGTAAGTTAAACGACAAAAAATCGCGAATCGTTAAACAGCGCCCTTACCCAAATAACCTAGATGTTGTGGTGGATTATGTATTTTCTAATGCTAACCCAACAGTGCGAGGCTCAAAAGCCGTAAGCGACCCTCGTAATGTTTCAATTAAAGTACAGCATTCATTTGTCGCGTTACCGAAAAATGATTATCAAGCTCGCCAAGATGACGCGCGTATTGGTTATTTCACTAACGAATTCGACAATATGACATCAGCAGATTGGGCACCATATGAAGATGTCATCAAGCGCTGGGACTTACAAAAGAAAGACCCATCAGCTGCACTTTCTGAGCCAGTTAAACCAATTACTTGGTGGATTGAAAATACTACCCCGGTTGAGTGGCGAGACACTATTCGTGATGCAGTACTAGCATGGAATAGCTCATTTGAAAAAGCAGGCTTTAAAAATGCCATCGAAGTAAAAGTACAACCTGATGACGCTGATTGGGATGCGGGCGATATTAACTACAACGTATTACGTTGGACTGCATCACCGCGCCCTCCATTTGGTGGTTATGGTCCTGCCCTTGCAAACCCATTAACCGGTGAAATATTAGGCTCTGACATCATGTTAGAGTATGTTTTCATGAAAAACCGTTGGATGTACGACACTTTATATACTCAAAGTGCAGCCACGCTTGAAACTAGCCAAAACAGCACCGATTTACATTGCTCATTGGGCCACAGCATTCAAGAAAACATGCTACTTGCTAAAGGCTTAGGCACAGGTGCGAGCATTGAAAACAAAGAGATTTTACGCCAAGGCTTAACTCAGCTTGTTTTACACGAAGTGGGCCATACCCTTGGTCTTAACCACAATATGAAATCATCTATCTTGTGGGATGAAAAAGAAGTTCACGATAAGAGTAAAACGCAAGGTATCGTAACGGGTTCTGTTATGGACTATGCACCAGCAAACATTGCCCCTATTGGTATGCAGCAAGGTGATATCTTCCAAACCAAACCTGGCCCTTACGATGATTGGGCAATTGAATACGGCTACAGCCAAGCATTGGCTGATAAAGCAGCTGAGCAGAAGCGCCTTGAGAAAATTCTCGCTCGCTCATCTGAGCATGCTTTAGCGTTTGGTAATGATGCTGATGATATGCGTGCTCCAGGCCGCCATATTGACCCACGTGTAATGATTGGCGATATGTCATCTAACCCTGCCGCATATGCTGATGATCGTATGGAGCTTATCAATAAGCTGTTTACTGAACTTAAAGACAAAGCCACGGTTAATGGTGAGTCATACCAACAGCTGGTTACCTCAGCGAACATTTTATTTAGAAGCTACAGAACACAAGCAGGCGTGGTATCTCGTCAAATTGGTGGTGTTTATGTAGAACGTAATGTGGTGGGCGATGACAAAAATGGTGCACCATTTACGCCTGTGCCACTTGAGCGCCAGCAACATGCAATGCAAGTGTTAGCCGACAAAGTATTCTCGCCAAATGTGCTTTCGAGCATGCAGCCACTGTATAACTACCTGCTACAGCAGCGTCGTGGTTTTAATCATTACGGTAAGAACGAAGACCCTAAACCACACGGCATGATTTTAGGTATGCAGAAGCTGGTACTTGCTCAGTTGTTGCACCCAGCAGTTATGCTGCGTATTTCAGACAGTGCGATGTATGGCAACGAGTATTCACTTAACCAATTTATGAATGACTTAACAGCAAGCATTTTTGTAGACAGCAAAAAAGCAAACACCCTAAGTCACAATCTACAAGTTGAATATGTGAATCAGCTAATCACGATCGCTGGTTTAGGCAAAGCGAGCAAGCACGATAACCTAGCCAAAGCTGCCGCGCTTTATCAGTTAAATCAAATTGCTGATATGAGCGTACCATGGGGTGCAGACACCGCAGCTAAAGCGCATAAGCAATATATCGATCGCTTAATTAGTAAAGCCCTCGAAGCATAATCTTAGCAACACAAAAAAGGCTGCCACTTGGCAGCCTTTTGTTTTTAGTTTAAGCCATTGCTGGGCGCGATTTATAATACTGAATACACCCTAGTTGCGCTGCATTAGTCAGTAGAATCATTACAAAGGTCAGTATGTGAGACACACTCGGTGTCGTCATAGCAAGCTCGGCAGCAAGGCCGCAGCTTCCAGCAACAAACTGTAGGCTAAAGTAGCGCGCACTTAAATTACTAATATCACCACTTTTAATGGTTTTATAAGTCTGCGGCATAACACGAATAGAGCTCATGACTAAACCTACATAGGTTAGCCAGTTAAGCACCGTTGCTGTTTCATAATGAGGGTTAAGCAACAAACCAAAAGGCACGACCGAGATAGCTAATAACCCAGCTAGCTGCATGCGTTGCTTTCGTTCAGCATTGTAACGAACAAAGTAGTAAAGAATCACACCACTTAGCATGCCGGTAACAACAAACGGCAAAACCATGTAAAAACGCTGAAAAAACAGATTAAAGGTGATGAAATACACACTTTGCGCAACACCAAAGCTCATCATTAACAGCGAAACGCCCGACACACTGCGATTTTTACGGATCTTATTTAAAAGCGGATAAAAGCTAAACGCTAAAATAAAGCATGAAATAATCGGCAAAAAGTGCGCCAAAACAGACCTCTCTCGTTACAATTTAGTTAATAAGTTAGCAATTTATAAATCGCCCATGAAAGCGCAGTAAACAACTGTTTTTAAAGCGATTTAAAAGAGCGCGGCATTGTAATGAGAGAGTATTAGAATGCAATAAAGAATAAAAAATATACAACTGACTATTGGCAAGATATCCGTACAAGCTGTTTACAGCTGATGACACTAACGACTGACTTGAATAGTCACTGCAATATGGGTACATTGAGCGGATAGTATTCAGGAGAGAAAAGCTATGAAGCCAATTTTATATGTAATTGTTTTATTTTCCTTTTTGGCTGGATGCGAGAGTACAAGCCAACAGTCAGCCCCCCCTCCTAGCGTTGCCAGCTTACTAAACAATGAACATTTTCAACAAGTTGAACTAAAAGACCCTGAACTTTTTACCTTACCAGCCGAGGAACAAAAGCGCTTCCTTAACTATTTCACAAGACACCAAGGTGACTATTTAAGAGATGATCAAGTTCTTTATCAATACTTAGAAAATAAGCTCAGTAATTTTAATTATTTGAGCGCCACCTTAAATGCCCAACAGGCATTACAAAATGAGCAAGGCAATTGCATCAGTTTAGCAATTTTAACTCACGCATACGCGCAACTAGTCGGGCTCAAAACTGGTTTCCAAGCGGTCTCAAGTGAGCCTGTTTATAGTAAGCAAAATAATATAGTGTATGTGTCAGGCCATTTTCGCACCAAAGTCTATGCCCCTTTAAGTGAAGAAGATAATTATTTGGTACCGCCAGGTACTGTCATTGACTACTTTCCTGCTCGTGGTAGTTTTTATTCCGGCCGCGCTGAACTAAAAGATTTAATTAGCCGTTATTACAGCAACTTAGCTAGCGACGCACTTATTGCTAACCAATTTGATTTGAGCTACAGCTATATTTTAAAAGCCAATGAATATACACCAAATTCTGCTGCGCTTTACAATTTAGCTGCCGTATTACATCGTCAATCGGGTGATTTAGCTGGAGCAAAACATATTTATCAAACAGCGATGCAGCATGGCTTTAAAGATACGAATTTACTACATAATTACGCAGTGCTGGCCGAGCAACTTAATGATCACGTATTGGCAGAGCAGCTCAATTCACAACTTGCTATGCTTAGACAAGACCCGTTCGAGTTACTCGCTACAGCGATTAACGCTCGTAACAATGGCCAATTTTACAAGGCAAAACAACAACTCGAGGAGGCTATCGCATTAGCTCCGTATTTATCTGAACCCTATATAGAATTAGCGATTGTAAGTTATCAGCAAGGTAATGAACAAAGCAGCAAAGAATGGCTAGAAAAAGCCATTGAGATAGAAAATAAAGACGAAAAACTAGCACTTTATCACGCCAAGCTTTTCGCCTTAAAAGGTCAACACTAGTTTATAACGAGTAATAAAAGCTTAGCCAAGCGCGTAAATCATTTTCAAAGTCGTCGCCTTCTACTCGGGCGACGCCAAAATCAAGGTTTACATCATTTAAACCTGCAGGCCCCATGCCAAAGCTAAAGTCTCCTTGCCACTTGAGACCATAACTTTGCGCATAAACTCGGTTATCGACCTGATGCTGTTGGTAGTAAAGCCAAGGTAATGAATCTTTGTAACTAATGCCCCCGCCATAGCCTTTATAGCGGTTACCTAATTGACTAATAAACGGCAGCTCAGGAGCAACAACAAAGCCGCTTTGCGTGTCATTATTAATTAAGTTTGACTCATAACCACCAAGCGAAAGGGTGCTATCATCGCGATATTGCTGAGCAAAATTAGCATAAACGGGAATATCATAGGCATAACCGCTCAATACGGTAGCAAAGTTATAGCCCTGCCAATTATTCGAGTCAGCATCACCGGATAGCCACTGGGCACTTACGGACTGAGCAAAACCATATTGCTGTCTATCATGTTGCCATTTTTGTTCAAGTCCAAGGGTTAACCATTGATCATCCCCATTACTAAAGTCACTGTAGTTATAGCTCAAACTCGGCGTAATACTGAGGTGCTGAAACTGCAACGGGTAACTCAAAGCTAAATGCGCCCCTGTGTTACTAATGTTTAGTGGCATTTGTGAGTGGTACTGTTTTGCTGATTCAAGGTCGTAATCAAATAACAGCGCTTTAAATTTTAAATCAAACGCTGAGTACTTAACGGCCGCGAACACCCCTTCTAATGCTTTGTCATGTAAATCAGCACTATAGCCTGCCTGTAAATCGAGCTGCTTTAAAAAGTCATTGCTTTTTACTCCAAGGGTAAGCAGTGAAGATGAAGCCGAATAGTACTGAGATGCCAACGAAAAGGTTGGTTTTTGCTGCCAAATATCATAATCGCCTGGCTCAGTTGGGCTTTGCGGATAGATTTTCGCCTCAGGTAATACTTCGCTCGTTACTTGCCCTCGTGGTGGCGCCGCACTTTTAGCAAATTCAACAACCTCTAATCCTTGTGGTTGCTCAGCAAAATGCTTGATATTCGGCCCTTCAGCAGTGATCGATAAATACAAAAGTTCACCATTATTCATTGCCATTGGGTGTGCAACAGCTTCTTGGCCTTGCGTTAATTGGCGTAGTGAATTGCTTTGTAGATCATAATGATATAAATCGAGAGCTTTCTTTTTACCGGCAACAAAATATAGCCCTTTGCCATCTGCTTGCCAATTAGGTTGTGACACATACTGATAGCCCTCAGGCATTGGCACAGTAAGTGATTTTTGAGAGCTTAAGTCTTGTATATACAACTGCCAATTGGCATTCAATGTCGCTTTTAAATAAGCAAGTTGAGCTTTATTAGGGCTTAGTAATGGATAGTCATAAACCGTTTCTAGGCTTTTCTCAAATAAAGGGGTAGAAACACCCGTATTGAGGTCAAGGCGCACTAGCTCAGAGAAACCATGCTGAGTTTGCTCAGCATAAACAGTTTGCCCGTTATCACTAATACTAAAGCGGCGCAGCCCTGCATGATGCGTCAAAGCGCTCACTTTACCAGTGTCGATATCATAGCGGTATAAATCAGAAATACCTTGAATGGAGCCTTTAGCAACTGTTGTTGTGGCAGTGAAAAACAAAGTATTTTCGTCTAACCACTGCGGGTTTTTTATACCCTGCCTATTAATTTGTTGAAGCACATGTTGTTGCTTACGCTTAAAGACATTGGGGGCTTTATCTGCGATATCGACAGGATCATCATCAAGTAACGCTTGTTGCTGCTTTGCAAAATCATCGGCAGCCTGTTGATTGTCATCAGTGCTATAAATGACTAAACGGGTTTCGTCATCTTTGTTGCGCTCAACAATCGCAAGTTTACTGTTATCTAAACTTAAAACAGGGTTCGAAGCGTATAAATCAAGCTCTAACCAAAGCTTACTTGTAAGTGTTTGCTCACTTACCTCTTTAGCCATTGCTTTATAAGTATATTCGGCAATAAAACGACGATATAGGCGCTCAGGTGAGTCGCCAAATACCCCGCTAAAGGCCTCATCAAAATCACGTGCTTTAACCGCTTGCATGCGTGTCCAAACTGCATCAAGAGTTTGCGCTGAATAGTTCTCTTCGAGCCATGCAAGAAAGCGAGAACCCATTAAATACGCCATTGAGCCAGCTAAATAGCCTCCTTCGGTACTACTCAATTGGTTATATTGTGGCAGCGCACCTTGCTGGGCAAATTCAACCAGTATTGCTTCTGAAAGGTTATCGTATAAACGGCCTCGGCCTGTCATTTTCGACTCAAGCAGCGTTGCATAGCCTTCGGCAGCCCAGCGCGGCATTTCGCCATCAACTAAATCGTAAATATCCCAACTATTACGAATAGCTTGGCGCACGTCACTTCGAGTAGGCTGAGCAAGGTGCACCAAATGAATATATTCGTGCAAAATTAATAACTGCTGCCAACCATCGGTGTTAGAAATCACCGTGTCGGATTGTGGAGGCGTGGTAAACAAAGCCATTAAAGGCTTATTAGTCACCGGCAAAGCAAAGCCATTGGAGGCGTTAAACGGGTCGAAAACTAGTACATCGACCACTTCATCAAGGGCACGGTTTTGCTGTTTTAAAACCTTATCACGAACAATTTCAAGCTCTGTTGCTGCTGAACGGGCCCATTGCTGATTCTCAGTACTAAAATGCACATTAAAGTGCTCGGTATGAATAGTTTGCCAAGTCTCTTGGCTTGAAGCGTGGCTAGCAGCAAGTAGTGCCGCAGTTAACAGGGCTTTTTTCATCACAATCCTTGATTAGCAAGTTATTTAATTTAAGGATTAGTATGCGATGCTTTTTAAAAAGGCTGAAGTTAAAAAGTGTAAGAAATTACTCGATTTTAAGTGGGCGAACCAAGCCTAGTAATTGATAAACAATAAATATTGTTGCTGCAAACATAATACTGCTTCTCAATGCACCAAGACCCGCAAGAGCCATCGCGCCAGTCACAAGCAAAGCAATACAAGTCACTGCACAACTTACGCAAAGACCTTTACACTCCTTCTTATTGCGAGCATAGCAAAGCAATCCGACAACACCTGAAATAGCTAAAATAGGTAGTAAATAAATCATTGCGAACCTCCATCTGTAGCTTTTGAGAAAGTATACTCAAAAACCCAAACAGGTCAATGATATTGAGAATTATTTTCATTTAAAACCAATTCCGCTCGACGCCTTCTATTTCATATAGGGCGAAATCAGCAAACTGCTCAGCCAGCTCTGCTTTTAAATAAGGCATTGATACTGAACCAGAAGCAAGTTGTATATACAAGCTTTTAAGCTGTGATCGGCGCATTAAATAAGTGCTTATTGTGGTGACACTTTGTGCTTTATAGATTTCAAAAACACGATACTGCACACCCAGCATGCCGGTTTTAAATACGGCAAAAAAGCGGCCGTCATGTTGATACATAGCCACACCCGTTTTTTGATAATTCAAAAACACACCGATCATCAAAACTAAGCCCACGACAATGCTCCACAGCATCGTAGCAGCATCAAATAAGGCATTGAAAATTAAAGCAGAAAATATAGTAGGTAGGAGCACATATAAAAACGTATTCTTATAAAGTAAAGCGCGCTCAGGCTTAACAAAGTTAAGCTCTGTTAAATCAACAAACCATGGAAATAACCAGCCACACACGGCTTGCACTTGCTCTTTGGTGATTACTGGCATCACTAACGTTTGTTTATTTTTATGTGCCGCAACCCCAGCTGCCATACCACCACTACTCACTTGTGGGCAAATTAAGGTATAGCGATTAAGCAGCCGAGCAATAATATTTTGCTTGATTTGCACACTTTGAATTTTCGACACGCTGATCGAGAGTTGCTGGCGCTCAAATAAACCTGCCACACGCTTAAACTTATCGTCCTGAAAATACAGCTGAAAGTTAAAAAAGCGCACCAAGGCCATGACAACAGAAAGTAAAATAGCACATAAAACAATGGCAACAACCATGATTAACACAGCGATTGCAGCGGCACTACCAACGAACGCAGCTTGCTCATTCAGTATGGCCTCTAGGCGGTTTATAATGGTTTTTTCGAGGTACTCAAAAATCACATTCATAAATGGAGCAAGTGCAGCCAATGCCAATATTGCCATGTTCGACATCAAACCAAACTTAGCAATTTCAGCATTGCTGATCGTTAATGTTTTCGGTTTATCTGTTGCTTCGCTCTGCTCAATAGACGGCTGTTCTTGCTGTTGTAACTGAGCCTTAAATTCCATAACTTGTTCACGAACTTGCTCGGCATAGCTAAGCTTAACTCCCGGGATCACAGCTTCTTGAGCACTACTACCGGCGGCATCGAAAATACAATTAACTAAATTAACTGGCTGAAAATAAAAAGGTTCGGCAATGTTTACGTTCTGTACTCGAGCAAATTTTAGGGTTAGCCGCTCTTTTTTAAATACCCCTTTATTGAGCAGTATTTCGTGACCATCCGTTATGCGGTATTTAAAATTACGATAATAAGCAAAGGCATACAGCACTAAAACTAAAGAGGCCACGGCAACAGCTATTTGCCCCCAAAACAGCTTTTGCTCAACTTGCGTAACAAATAACACCAAAATAGGCAGTAAATTAAGCAGCCCATCTTTTATGAAGCGCAGTGCAAAGTGAACAATAAAATACAGTAGCGCCCATGGCGACACGCGTTGCCATTGTTGATCACTCATCGGCAAGCTCATTTTCTTGAGTTGCTGCATTATCACCATAACTTTGCACGAACTGGCGGACATCATTGCATTGTTCGTCCGTTAACCCACTGATATGTAAATCAGCACTCATGCCACCGGCACTGTAAAGCCTGAGTGTTGCGAGTCCTAACTTTCGCTCAATTGGGCCGCGATGAATTTCGGTGTGTTGCACACGAGAAATAGGCAATAAGGTGATTTGTTGCCAAATTAAACCTCGCTTAAAGGCAATATCATGCTCTCTTACTGCCACCCCTTTGGCGCGAACGCTGTAAAGGTTGTAAACCATTGACAGTATTACCAACAATGGCAAAACCAAAAGCCAAGGTGTAGCAATAGCTTGGCTAATGGCTGGATTAAAGTGCCGTACTGTAATGATCACGGCCATTAAAGGCACATAAAACAACAACCAATTTAGTTGTACATGCCATATCGCATTATCTGCAAGTGGTTGGAATTGAATCGTTTGATGCTTTGGTAGGGTTTCTATTTGTTGATTACTAAACACGGTAATTCCTTGTAAAGGCCAGCTGTGCCGGCCTTACGTGCTAACACTGAGTTATTATATGTTATAAATTATACCCAGCGTAGTTTTGTTGCAAGTGTGTGGCTTGCTCCTGGTGCAAGTTCAACACTATCATCAAGGACATTAGCCGCTTCTAAACACAGCATGACGTGATATTCGTCATCAGCAAAATTTGAAAGACGTTTTGATTTATCAATCCATGGGTTCCAAAGTACACACGATGTTGAATTTTCGCGGCCTACTTCAATAATGCCATCAGGTGTAATGATACGCTGAGTGTCTTTTGCTTCGGTGTAAACCATGTCTGTTTCACGCGCGAACGACACTAACTCATTTTGCTCAAATGGACCTTCAGCAAATTCGATGTATTTCGCGCCTTGCAGGCCATCTACTTTTGTTTCTTCAATTGCTGGTGTTGGGAAATACGTGTGCAGTGCTTGAGTGAACTGTACAGTTTGGTTATCTAAGTTTGTGGTTGTTAAACGTAGCTCTAAGCTAGAGGTTAAAATAAACTCGGCCAATAACTTAGTTTTATAAGGCCAATACTTTTCATCAACTTGCGTCATCGGTAATGACAAGCTGATATAAATAGAATCGTCTTGTTCTTTCACTTCTTCTGCGCGCCATAAACTTGTGCGAGCAACACCATGAGCTGGCCAGCCTTCATGTTGGCTTACTCCGAACCATGGCCAACAAATCGGAATACCGCCTCGCACACCTTTGCCTTCTTGGTAATCTTCTAATTCTGAGACCCATAATAGTGGCTTTTTATCGGTTGGCGTGAACTCAGTGATCTGCGCACCTTGCAGAAAAATAGTAGCGCTACAAAACTCACTAGCAACTTTAATAAATTCAAGCCCGGTTTCACTTTGCTCAATCGTAACTGATGGCGATAACTTCATAATTCGTCCCATTTAATGAAAGAAAAATCCACCTTACCCAATGCAGTGGCTTTTAGTAAATAATATTTAGTTATTTGTATAAATTGTTTTACTACAAAGTGATGGTGTCACCTCGTAGTTGCATTTTAAGTGTTAACAACAATTACTCCATCTAAATTTCAACTTTTATGTTTTAATTTCTACTCTAATTAATAAATAAACACGATAACAACCTTTATGGCCGCAAATTATAAGCCACATAGTTATTATTTATTTGAACTCAATTTATTAGATGTGTAATATTTTGCGATTGCGGTTGTTCCACGCCGCCTTATTTAAGAGACAGAAACATGCAAAAGTATGACGAGCTACTAGTGTCGCTGCGCAAAGTGATCAGAGCCATCGACCTTCATTCAAAACAGCTCAATAAAACCTCAGGCTTAACAGGCCCACAATTACTGATTATGAACGAGGTTGCACAAACCGATGGCATTACCGCTAGTCGCATTGCACAAAATGTAAATCTAAGCCCAGCGACGGTTACCAATATCTTAGACCGTATAGAAAACCGTAACCTGATCACCCGTGTACGTAGCCAATTAGATAAACGCCGAGTTAGTTTGCATCTAACAGAAGCGGGTAAACAGCTACTAGATCAAGCACCTCAGCCTCTGCAAGAACACTTCATTGAAAAGTTCTCTGCACTTGAAGAGTGGGAGCAAAGCTTATTACTTTCATCAATGCAACGTATTGCCGCAATGATGGATGCAGATCAGCTTGATGCTTCACCCCTGCTTGAAGTTGGCGCAATCACCAAGACATTAGAACCACAGTAAAAATTAAAACTGATTGATTAATATTAATTTTCTGTGGCTAGTCTTGGGTTCAGCATGAATATCAACTATGCTTGGTAGTACCCATTCCAACACTAGCGAAAATTCATGCTTAAACTATCAAAGTTAGCCCTCGCAATAGCCTTGGGCACAACTTCAAGTCTTAGTCAGGCATCTGAAATTGATGACCTTCAAAAACAGCTGCAGTTACTGAAACAGCAAATGCAGCAACTGCAAAGCAAACTTGATGCTGCAGAAGAAAAATCACAGCAACAAGCCGAGAAACAAGCGCAAATTGATGCACAAGTAGCAAAGCAACAAAAGCAACTTGAGCAGCAAACAGCGGCTGTTGAAGCTCCTAAAAAAGAATCTGGCATTAAGGTTGGGGGTGCAGTACGTACCAACTTCAGCCATACATCCTATGACGATGGTAATAAAAACCGCGGTGGCGACTTCGACTTTGACATCTTCAGACTAAATTTTGCAGGCGATGTCGGTGATGTACAGCTTAACGCTGAGATCCGTTTTTTCGATTACATGACTGCAGTTAAATATGCCTATGCAGCCTATGACTTTGCTGAAGACTGGCAGGTGCAGGCAGGTATTACCAAAGTGCCTTTTGGTAACTGGCCTTACAACTCGCACAACTATTTCTTTGGCACTACTTATTATATAGGTCTTGAAGATGATCATGATTTAGGTGTTCTATTCAAGCGCAAAATTGCTGATAACTGGCAAATTGATCTTGGCTTTTTCAAAAATGATGAGCTAGGTGGTGTTGATGGTTACGTAAGCGACAGAAGCGACCGCTACTCATATGATGTTGTCGGTTTCCGCTCTGCTGATGAAGGTGTTTATGCCGAACCAACCAATCCAATTGGTGAGTACAATACCTTCTCTGGTCGTTATGGCTATCATTTTGAGCATGACGGTGGCACCACTGAGCTAGGTGTTTCTGCGTTATCGGGTGGCTTACATGACGGCGAAGATAAAGCCGGTGATTACTACGCTTGGGCACTGCACTTAAACAGTACTATTGGCCCATGGAATTTCCAGCTTCAGCATGGTGAGTATAACTACGATATCGACAACGTCGACCGTATGGCTGTGGGTGCTTATGCGTTTTACGATAGCATTGCCGCAGAAGCAACCATGACTAATGCCAATATCGCTTACAGCCTGCCTGTAGAGTGGGGTCCGGTAACAAACCTGCAGTTTTATAATGACTACGGCATTATTTATGACAAGTCAGATAACAGCGAAGATACATGGATGAATGTAACAGGGGTATCTGTTGCCGCAGGTGGCTTATTCACTTATTTTGATTTTGTACAAGCGAAAAACCAACCATTTGTTGGCGGCTCAATTGCTGGCGACAGCGACGACACTGAAACTCGCTTCAATATCAATATTGGTTATTATTTCTAGAAATAGCCAAAAATAAGACCTACAAGCCCAGTTTAAACTGGGCTTTTCATTTGTTTGAAGTAAGTTTACCTATAGTGTTAGCTAATAATATTAAGCTGAGCTAAAGTTAAATAAACAACATGGTGTAGACTATGTTGCTAAAACCAATAAATACAAACCACCTTGATCATAGGTATCGAGCAAGCACTACAACGATTTAAGTTTTATCAGGCCCAACTTTATTGATGAATGTGAGAGCGGCGTTTAACGCCTATAAAAATGGCTGCTATCAATTACTCGGGTTATTGATGGTGGGTTTAGGTATCATAGGTATTGCATTACCTGTGATGCCTACGACTATCTTTTTTATACTAGCATTGGCGTGCTTTACCCGCTCATCACCCAAGCTTTCTGCCTGGCTGCTAAACCACCCAAGATACGGCCAACCGTTAAGGTTTTGGCAAGAGCATAAGGTTGTCCCTACCCGCGCTAAGTTATTAGCAGGTTTTGGTATGGCTATCGGATATGCTTTTTTACTACAAAGTACCGCGCCAATTTGGGTGATGTATCTTGTGGCAGTGATTGAATTGAGCGTATTAGCCTATTTAATTAACCGCCCATCTGCGCCCAATAAACCAACCCTAATTCAAGTTAATATAACCACACAGATGCGCTTGATGTTGCTTGCCTGTTTTCTCAGCTCGCAGCTAGCAGTTATGGCTTATCTCGCTATTCATTTCTAGCACAAAGAAATGTAAAGAACGTAAACCTGCTTGTTATCAGTAATACAAATCATTATCATATTTGTATCTTTAACGAATAAACCGCATTATGTTCTCATTTAACAAACGCAACTTTTATAGCGTTAGCCGTGCCTTACATATATACCTTTCAACGGCCTTATTCTTTTTACTTATTTTATTTTGTGTCAGCGGCATCATCCTTAACCACGTTAGTTGGCTCGAAAATGATAAACATAATGGTCAGAACCAACTACTTGTTTCTGCTGAGTTATTTGAAAAAGCGCAAACAAACCTCGACACATTGCCAAGCCTTTACCCTGAAATAGAGCAATACATGCAACAGCAGTTTTCACTCAGCAATGTAAAAAGTATTGAGTGGGAAAAAGAAGATGCCTTGGTGATGCTCGACTACCCGCTTCCGGCTGGCTTTGCCTACGCCGAAATCGATTTTCAAACCGGTGAACTTAATATTGATTATCAAACCGGTGGCTTTATGAGTCTAATTGGCGACTTACACAAAGGCCGCCATACAGGTGAAGCATGGAGCTGGGTGATTGATATTTCAGCTGTTTTGATGATTCTGTTTGCTATTACCGGGTTATTTATCCTCTTTCAAAACCGTAAAAAACGTGCCGCAGGTCTATGGTTAACGCTTCTTGGTGTTGCCACGCCTTTGGTTATTTATCTAGTTTGGGTGCCTCAACTTAAAGGAGTATCTTAATGAAACAAGCCCACTTACTCGTTGCTCTACTAATTAGCTGTTTATTCAGCCCTCTGAGCTTTGCAAAAGATCCCAACCTCACCGTTGAATTTACCTTACCTGAGCTAGATGTTTCTCCATATCATCGCCCTTACGTGGCGTTATGGCTAGAAACACCTGAACGTAAACACGTTACCACGATTGCACTTTGGGTCGAAAAAGCTGAATGGTTTAAAGACTTACGTCAGTGGTGGCGAAAAGCCGGTCGTAGCAACGACAACTTTGATGGTGTGACAGGTGCAACAAAACGCCCAGGTACTTATACGATTGAATGGCAAGGTAAAGATTTAAAAGGTAATCCAGTTAAACCTGGCAGCTACCTACTTAATGTTGAAGTTGTACGTGAAGAAGGTGGCCGAGATTACACCCGCGTTGAAATCGACTTAACAAAAGACGGCAAAGTCACAATTAAAGGCGAAAAAGAGTTCGCGACTAGCTTTGTTACCATTACCAGTAATTAAGGACAAACAATGAAATTAAAATTATTAAAAACAGCGCTGATCGGCGCTGTGACCTTCACAGCACTTGCATCTGGCTACGCACAAGCACATGCCCGTTGGTTAATGCCATCTCACACTTCTTTATCTGGTGAGAAAACTCACTACGTGATGATCGATGCCAGTATTTCTAATGAGTTATTTAGCCCAGATAAAGCATACCGCCCAAAACAAAAAGGCGCAGAGTATGACGACAACTTATTAGTTGCCCTTGCACCAAATGGTAAGCCGGTCGAAGAAACGATTCGCGCATACTATTTAAAACGCAAAAACTCAGCGGCAGTGAGCTTAACGCAAGACGGTACTTACCACATTGCTATGCAGCAAAAACCAATGCTAATGACTTTCTATAAAGACAAAGATGGCAATCGCGGCCGTGTGTTCGCAGGTAAAAAAGAAGCAGACCTACCAGCAGGCGCAACCGACGTGCGCACTGTAAAATCAATCGCAACTGTTGATACTTTTGTCAGCCGTAATGGTACTTCTAAGCCAACATTACTTGGTCAAGGCTTAGAAATTTCAGGCCCTACTCACCCGAACGATCTATTTGCTGGTGAAGAAGCTAAGTTCCAATTATTAATGGATGGCAAACCAGCTGCCGACGTTGAGCTTGCGATTGTTCGTGGTAGTGCACGCTACCGCAACGAGCGTGACGAAGTGAAAGTAACAACCGATAAAAAAGGCTTCTTTACGGTGACATTTGCTCACGCCGATATGTATCTAATTGAAGCATCAGTTGATCAAAAACCAACAGAGGCCGATATCGATAACGTACGCTACTCATTATTCACAACACTTGAAGTAGCGCCTGAATAATAAGCTGATTAGGCCTCAATAAAGGCCTAATTCAACTTTCGAGGAAGACTGTAGTCAACCGTGTGATCGCAGCTACCGTCTTTCTCGCAATCATTTACCCCATCACCATCGACATCCCAGCTTGGGTGCATGCCTTTTAATGTACTTTTTACGACGCTAATATCTGCTGTAAATTCACTTTGCTCATCACGGCGCGCAGCATTGCGCATTAGAAACACCCGAATCACATAATCGCCATTATCAGGAATTTTAATCTCGGCATCGTCACCTTTTGCTGGGCCTACAAACAAAGCTGTTGGGTTGCCTTGTGGTAAAATATTAAAGTAGTTGCTTGAATTTGATGGAGCAAAATCAACCGTTAAAGTAGTGCCTTTATTAAGGTTAATTTGATATTCCAGCAACTCATAACCTTTGATTGCGTCTTTAACTTGCCAGCTTTGCTGCACAGCAATATCTGAAGCTAGCAACTCATAATGACGACTATTTGGTAAATTTTGTTCAGCAAACACCAAGCTACTTTTAGCCACCGAAAAACAAAACCCTATTAATAACAACAACTTCATATTTTACCTCCTTTTAAATTCTCTTTTACAGAATGATAAACGCTAATTTTACAATTTTTAATTCTTTTAAAGTGAACCTATAGTTACTCCATCGCAGACACACTGCTCAACTAAACAGGATACCTACTATGAAACTTTTTACTTTAATCTCAGCTCAACCACACTTACAAAATATTAGCACTTTATTGGCGCGTATTGGTTTATCGGCCATCTTTTTACTAACTGGCTTTAGCAAAATAGAATTCTTTGATGCAACTGCACAGTACATGGCATCAGTAGGTTTACCAGAGTTCTTACTGCCGTTTGTGATTGCTTTTGAAATTGTTGGCGGGTTATTTATTTTACTAGGGTTTTTAACACAACTAACCGCTATCGCTTTTGCTGGTTTCAGCTTAGTCAGCGCTTTGCTATTCCACTTTCAACTTGATGATCAAATGCAATTTTTAATGTTCTACAAAAACATTGCGATGGCAGGCGGCTTTTTAGCATTAGCCAGTGTTGGTGCAGGCAAAATCAGCCTAGATCAACTAGTGTTAAAACGTAGTCAGGCGTAATATTTCTACCAGCCAATGACCTAAGTTGTTGGCTGAATTTGTTTTTAAGGGAGCGCGAAAATGGCAACGTTATTAACAGCAACCAGCCACGATATTGGTGGGCTCGATGTAAAACGCATCTTGCCGCATTTTGACAAAAAAATGGTTGGCCCATTTATCTTTTTTGACCACATGGGGCCAAACCACTTTCCTCGCGGTGAAGGCATAAATGTGAGGCCTCACCCTCATATTGGCCTATCAACGCTCACTTATTTATTTACTGGCAGTATTTACCATCGCGATTCGCTAGGTAATAGCCTGCAAATAGAACCCGGCGATGTTAACTGGATGACCGCAGGTCGCGGTATAGTGCACTCAGAAAGAGAAAGCCTTGAAGTGCGGGCGAGCGAGCACGACATTAATGGTCTGCAATGCTGGGTTGCTTTACCTGAGAGTATGACCGAAATAGCACCGCGTTTTGAACATATCAAAAAACAGCAATTGCCTGAGAAAATCGAAAAAGGCGTGCTGATGCGACTCATTGTCGGTGATGCCTATGGCTTAAGCTCCCCAGTGAAAAACTACTCACCGATGTTTTATGTCGATACAGTCGCCGAGCAAGGTAGTCATATTACTAAACCGCACCCTCATCATGAAACCGCCGTGTATGTTATTTACGGTGAAATTAGTGTGGGTGATACTCGCTATACCCAAGGCGACTTTGTGCTACTTGATGACAGCGAACACGAAATAACGACTCTAATGCACAGCCGCTTTATTTTACTCGGTGGCAGTAAATTCAATAAAGTCCCGTATTTACACTGGAATTTTGTTGCTTACAGCAAAGAGCGCATCGAGCAAGCAAAACAAGATTGGCAAGCACAGCGTTTTGCTAAAATCCCCGGTGATGAGCTTGAGTATATTGAGTTGCCCTCACCTAAAAAGTAAACTTTATCAGCATTTACAGGTACTATTAGGTAGTTAAGTAAGCAAAGGAACATCATGCTAAGAATTACGCTAGAACAGTGGCGCATGTTTCGTGCTGTTGTTGAATTTGGAGGCTTTAACCAAGCCTCACAAGGTATTCATAAAAGCCAATCGAGTATTCATAACGCAGTTGGCAAAATTGAATCTGCGCTCGATGTAAAATTATTTAGTATTCAAGGCCGTAAAACCGTGCTCACTGAAGCCGGCGAGATGATGCTACGGCGCGCCAATTACTTACTCGATGAAGCCGCTAAAGTTGAGGCCATTGGGCAAACTTTGGGTGAAGGTATCGAAAGTAAGTTACGCATTGCCGTTGATGCTATTTTCCCACAGCAACTGCTTTATAAGGTACTTAACGACACTTCATCGCAATACCCGCAGCTGCGTATTGAGCTGCATGAGTCTGTACTAATGGGGGGCAATGAACTGCTCGAAAACGATCAGGTTGATATTGCTATTACCGGCTTTCCAATTGCGGCAAGCTTTCACGAAGAGTTATGTGATATCGAGTTTATTGCCGTCGCCCACCCAGATCATCCCTTGCATGCGATAGAGCGTGAAATTACTCTCGAAGATTTAAAATCACACCGCCAAATTGTTGTTCGCGATTCAGCGAATAAGCACAAACAAGATGGTGGCTGGTTAGGTGCCGATCAGCGCTGGACCGTCACTCATATGCGCACTTCGATTGATATGATCAGTAATGGATTGGGCTTTGCGTGGTTACCAAAAGTCGCGATAGAAACACAACTTGCGACAGGGCAAATGAAAGCACTTAATTTAACTCATAACAGCAGTCGCAGCGCTAAGTTACATTTGCTCTTTAAAGACGGTGACAAACTGGGTCCTGCAGCACGCTCGTTTATTGGCGAGTTGCGTTATCAAGTAATGAAAAACCTATAGCTTCAAGGGCGTTTCAGCAATACCTTTAACGCCCGGCTCAAGAATAAACACGCCACCACTGTGCGGGTAATCAGCGAGTACTGAGTCTTCGAGCCCTACTGCCGCTGTTGTCACCGCCAGATGCGTGAGCTCTTCACCTACAAATGCGACACTCGTAACACGCGGTGCGGGTAAGCGAATAAACTGTACTTGCTCACCGTTTGGAGCAAAACGATACACGCCATAACCATTCCATGCAGCAACCCACAGATGATCTTCGCTATCAACAGTCATGCCATCAGGAAAACCCATATTGTCAGTAAAGCGAATAAACTCGTGTTTATCAGCAAGCTCGCCATGCTCATTCAGAGTAAAGCGGTAGATTGTTTGTTTATCTGAGTCTGTAGAATATAAAAACTGACCATTTTTACTTACCGCAGGGCCATTACTAATTGTGTAGTCATGATCAACCGCTGTCGGAGCCTGACCATGACCAAAACGGTATAACTTGCCACTATCGGTTTGCTCTTGAGAGTCCATTGAGCCAAAAAAGGCAAAGCCTTGGCGAGACGTTTTACCATCGTTTAAGCGGTTTTGTGAGGGTTCGTGATCGATTGAGTAAAGAAGTTCGCGGCTAAAGTCTTCACTATTGAGCTTATAAATGCCTTTGGCAAAGCCTGCGATTAATTCAGCTTGCTCGGTTTCCATCACCCAGCAAATCGGTTCTGGCATAGTAAACTGGCTAACTCGCATCGATTGACACTGCAAACGAAACAAACGCTGCCCTAAAATATCGACCCAAAATAAACAGTTATGTGCCTTAGCAAAATAGGCACCTTCGCCCAATTGGCATTGGCTAGAAATGATTATTTTAATGGTGTCATCGAGCATTGGCTTCATTACACAAAAAGCTGAACTATTCTCATTCTATCTGTGTATGAAAATAAGTGCTAGACCAGATAAACCCGCAACCAGCAAGATGATGCCGCGAATGGCCTTTTCATTGAGGTTATTGTTGATCACAAACGATAAGCCCCAGCCAATTAAAATGGCGGGTAAGCAAAAAAAGAACAGCTTTACATCGGCCATATCAGCAGAGCCTGTTAGCATCAATACAATAATGCCAAATAAGTTTATAAATACAAAAAAGGCACTTAGGTTTGCTTTAATTTTGTCTTTATCTTCAGCTTGATAGAGTAGCCCCATTGGCGCGCCACCGGCTGACGTTGTGGTACCTAAAAAGCCTGACGACATTGACGCAAGTAAGCTTGTAATAGTGGAAATTTTCGGTTTCATACCTATGATAGACAACGCCACCACTATCAAAATACTCACTCCTAGCAAGAGTTGATACTGCTTCGCATTGACATACCACATCACCACAGCAGCAAGAATAACTCCCACTGCACCACCAATAATGGAAATGCCCGTCTGTTTCATGTCTATCGCACCGCGGTGTTTAATCATTAACACCGACGTTAAAAACAGCGCATTCAAAATCATTGGCCCAGGCACCAGCTCTGGCATAAGCCAGTAAAGCACAGGCACACATAGCATGCCTAAACCAAAGCCAATAACACTTTGCAGGCAAGCGCCAATAATCAGAATTAAATAAACAAGTACAAAGTCGGTCAAACTTTCTTACCACCTTCCTAACTATTAGATTCAAATGTTTAAAATAATTATTTATTATTATAGTACTATTTGGATCGTGTAAAATTTTTTCTTTGGTTTAATTTAACTTAAAGCAACTAACAATTTAATTAAGTCCAACCTGCATCCACTATCAGTGATTGTGCTGTCATCATGCGGCTGTCATCAGCAGCTAAAAATAACGCGGCATTCACTATATGGTCTGGTTGTATTGTTTCGTTAATACACTGACTTAAACGAACATCTTCAATCATTTCTGGGGTTAGCCAATGAGTCATTTGGCGCTCTGTCATCACCCAACCCGGAACCAGTGAATTCACACGAATATTGTCTTTACCGTATGAAGCAGCTAATGAACGGGTTAAACCTTCAATTCCCGCTTTTGCGGTTGTGTAGGCTGGCATGCCTGTTTGCTTAATACGCCAACTTACCGACCCCATATTGATAATGCTACCGCCGCCCAAGCGCTGCATGTGTTCAACTACAGCTTGCGATGAAAAGAAACACGGGCGCAAGTTAACAGCAAACTTATCTTCCCAATATTTCACATCCATATTCTCAGCGGCATGGCGGGTGTCATCGGCTGCGTTATTAATTAACACACCAATGTCACCCTGTTGCTGACGCGTTTGCTCAATGGCCGCTTTTAAGGCTTCTACATCACGAATATCGCAATGGATAAACTGCGGGTCAAACTCATATTTACCCGCTAATTTAGCGCATAACGCATCGCTTTGCTCAGTTGCAATATCAACAAAGGTGACTTTCGCGCCCTGCTCGCAGAACCGCGTTACCATTACTTCACCAATTCCCGATGCACCACCAGTAATAAACACACTCTTACCAGCAAGGCTTGGGTAAACTGTTTTTAGCTCGTTTGAATTTGGCATGATAACCTTTTGTTTTAAAGTAATTACAACGTCAAGAAGCGATACTTATTGAGCCGCTTCTTTGTCGGCGATTTCTTTTTCAATAAACGCCATTGCTTCATCAATCATGTACGTCATCATGTTTTTAGCACGCTCAGGGTCGCCGCTTGCAATCGCGTTATACACTTTAAAGTGCTCTTCAGCGATCGCCTTTTTATTGCCCTTAGCAGGTGTAGTATGTTGAATACTCACGTGTAATGCGGTGCGAATGAAATCACGTAATTGATAGAAAAAACGGTTACCACTGGCATGTAAAATTGCTGTGTGGAAGGCAAGATCTGGCTCATGCATTACGCCTTCTGGCTCTTCTGCTGCCGCTTGCATTTTATCGAGTGCCATTTTAATTTCTGCAATGGCTGCTTGGTCGCCTTTTCTTGCTGCAAGTGCTGCTGCTTGTGGCTCAATCGCCAAGCGCACTTGTAGAAATTCTTTAAGTACGTAAAGTGATGGGCTGCTTTCTAACAACCATTTTAATACGCTTGTGTCGTATAAGTTCCAGTTCTCCGCCGACTCAACACGAATACCTTGTCGTGGACGAGAAGAAATCAGTCCTTTTGCAGCAAGCATTTTCACTGCTTCACGAACAGCTGTGCGGCTAATACCATACACTTCACAAAGTTGTGCTTCGGTTGGTAGCCCCGTTTCAGTGTTATAATCACCAACAATTATTGCTTTACCAAGCTCATTGGTAACTTGTTGTGATAGGTTTAAATTTTCTAAACGCGCCATGTGTGTTCCTCAAAAGATCTGAGTAATATGATACATCTATAAAGCTATTCCGTCATCCTGGAAATAATTGATTAAAATCAATAACAAGCAAAAAACAGCCTAATACAAGTGTCTATATTTCAAACAATACAGTCACCATTTTACCTACAGACTGTCACCTTATTTTAACAAATCTCTTTCACTTACCTTATTTATAATATAATATTTTTATTCAACAACTAAAAAAGCAAAATTCTCTTTCAAAATTAGGTGGAACACACGATGGTCGAACTAAGTACCTTAGACTGGGCAGTGCTAGCAGGATTTTTTGTCCTGTTACTAGGCGTTGTCGTGATGTCTATGCGACAAAAAGAAGAAGACACCGCTGATTACTTTTTAGCGGGTCGTAATGCAAGTTGGTTAGTGATTGGTGCCTCTATTTTCGCATCGAACATTGGCTCGGAACATTTAGTGGGCCTTTCAGGTTCAGGCGCACAATCGGGTATGGCACTGGCTCACTGGGAAATGCAATCGTGGATCATTCTACTACTCGGTTGGATTTTCGTGCCTTTCTATTGGAGTAGTAAAGTCTACACCATGCCTGAATTCTTAGAGCGCCGTTTTAACTCTAAATCACGTACCTTCTTATCTGTTATCTCATTGATTAGTTATGTATTAACCAAGGTTGCGGTAACTGTTTATGCCGGCGGTATCGCATTTAAAACAATCTTAGGTATCGAGAGCATTTGGGGCATCGACTTCTTCTGGATTTCAGCTATTGGCCTAGTGGTTATCACCGGTATTTATACGGTACTTGGCGGTATGAAAGCCATTATGTGGACCTCGGTGTTGCAGACCCCTGTACTCATTATTGGCTCCTTAGTCATATTAGTTGTTGGTCTAGATAAAGTAGGTGGCTGGGCAGAAGTTGAGCGTATCAACGATGCTAATATGCACCTTATTCGCAGTGCTTCAGATGCTGAGTTCCCATGGCCTGGCATTGTATTTGGTTCATTCATTATTGGTTTTTGGTATTGGTGTACCGACCAATACATCGTACAACGTGTTTTATCTGCAAAAGGCATTAAAGAAGCGCGTCGCGGTACCATGTTTGCTGGTTACTTAAAATTACTTCCTGTATTTATCTTCTTAGTACCAGGCATGATTGCATACGCATTGAATGTTAAAGGTATTATTAGCTATGAAAGTGCTGACCAAGCTTTCCCAACGTTAGTTGCTGAGCTATTACCAGCCGGCGTTAAGGGGATTGTAATTGGTGGTTTAGTAGCGGCTCTTATGAGCTCTTTAGCATCATTATTTAACTCATCAGCAACCTTATTTACCATTGATTTTTATAAGAAATTCAAACCTGAATCATCTGAGAAGCACCTTCTGAAAGTAGGCCGTATTGCCACTATCGTGATTGTTGTATTAGGTCTCTTATGGATACCCGTCATGAGCTTAATTGCCGATGTGCTTTATGAATATCTGCAAAGTGTGCAGTCTCTTATTGCACCAGGTATTGCTGCGGTATTTTTACTAGGTTTATGTAGTAAACGCATCACTCCAACAGCGGGTTTTGTGGGCTTAGTATCAGGTTTTGTGCTTGGTATGATCCGCTTAGTATTACTGCCATTTAAAGATGATTTAACAGGTTCATCATTTGCGTGGATCACCACAATGAACTGGTTATATTACTGTATTCTGCTATTTGTCGTGGTCGTTGCGATTATGATTGTGGTAAGTATTTTCACCAAACAAGCAGACGAAGAACAATTGAAAGGTCTTACTTTCTCAAGCCTAGATAAAGCAACTATGAAAGAAGTGGCTGCCGGCTTAGATAAGTGGGACTACATTCATACCGCGGGTATTATTGGTATTACTGCCTTTATTTACTACCGCTTCTGGTAATCGTTCGTTCCCAAAGTTGTAGGGCGCCAATTGGCGCCCTTTTTTAATCAGCGAGTTCTGGTGAAAACACTGGAAAACCGTTTTTATCCCACGTAATAATGCGTGCTCGCGCATGGCGATTTGGATCTGTGAGTGGTGTGCCTTTCAGCTCTTTATAGTCACGACTGTGATAAATCATTAAATCGGTTACCCCATCTTCAGCTTTTACAAAACTGTTGTGCCCTGGGCCAAAACGACCTAGCTCAACATTGGTGGTGAACACCGGCTCAGCCTTTTTATGCCAACTAGCAGGATCAAGCAAATCAGTATTCACATCTGCCCATAACAAGCCCATCGCATATCGATGATCGGTGGCACTGGCTGAATAAGTGACGAATATTTTATCGTCATGGGTGATGACTGCAGCACCTTCGTTCACCTTGTAGCCTTGCACTTCCCAATCAAGGGTTGGCTTAGTAATCGCGATAATGGGTTCTTTAATTGATGTTGGTGAGTCCATTTCAGCTAACCATAAAGCTGAGTTATAAGTTGCAGGCTGGTTCTGCTGCGCCCAAATCATGTAACGCTTCCCCTTGTGCGTAAAACTTGTGGCATCAAGCGAAAAACTATCAAGGTGGCTAGTTACTTGCCCCATTTCTTGCCACTCACCTTGCATCGGATTAGCACTGTCGTTTTTAAGTGCATACATACGAATACTAAACGGTTTTTCGATATCACCTGCGGCGAAATAGATATACCAACTGCCATCAATCTGATGTAGCTCAGGGGCCCAAATGTTGACACTCATTGGGCCTTTATCGCGCTTTTGCCAAATAACCTTCGGCTCAGCTAATTTTAAATCGTTTAAACGACAAGCTTGGCGTAGTTCAATTTCATCAAATTTCGGCGAACTACCTATAAACGTGTAACAGCCACTTTTATCATCGCGAACTAACCAAGGATCAGCACGTTTGAGTACAATGGGGTTATCAATTGGCGCTAAAGTCTTGCTACTATTAGCATCAGCAAAGGCTGACAATGGCGAGGCGCTTAACGCACTAAGAAGCGTTAGCCGAGATAATTTTTTGAGCATAATGTGTCCTGTATTTCGTCTCGATTTTATTGTTAATATTGTATTACATATTATATAGTAGCTGAATGAACACAAGAGTTAAAACAACAAAAGGTATTCAAGCATGAGACCCGTAAGTAAGGTGACACACGCAATGAAGTGGCTTTCAACAGGGCTACTTTTTTCTGCCGCAGCCGTATCTGCAAAGCAAGTTGAAGTTCACGACCCGGTAATGACCAAAGAAGGCGACACGTACTATGTATTTAGCACAGGCCCAGGCATTACCTATTATGAATCGAAAGATTTAACCAACTGGAAACTTACCGGCCGCGTTTTTAAAGATGAGCCAAGTTGGGCAAAGCGTATTTCACCAAGTTTTGATGGCCACTTATGGGCACCCGATGTGTACGAGAAAAACGGTAAGTTTTATCTTTATTACTCAGTCTCTGCATTTGGCAAAAACACCTCAGCAATTGGTGTAACGGTTAACGAAACCCTTGACCCATCATCACCTGATTACAAGTGGATTGATTACGGCATTGTGGTTGAATCTGTGCCTGAGCGTGACGATTGGAACGCTATCGACCCTGCCATTATCGAAGATGACAATGGTACACCGTGGATGAGCTTTGGTTCGTTCTGGGGTGGTCTTAAACTAGTACAACTTGATGATGACATGGTGCGCTTAGCAAAACCTGAAAAATGGCATCACATTGCGAGTCGCCCAAACACGGAACATGGCCCAATTGAAGCACCTTATATCTTTAAAAAGAACGACTATTACTACCTATTTGTTTCGTTTGATAAATGCTGCCGTGGCGTAGAGAGTACTTACAACGTGCGCGTAGGCCGCAGTAAAAACATCGAAGGCCCATACTTAGATCAACAAGGTCGCTCTATGGTTGATGGCGGTGGTAGTTTAGTTATTGAAGGTAATAAAGATTGGGCAGCCCTTGGTCATAATGCTGCGTACACCTTTGATGGCAAAGACTATTTAGTATTACACGCCTACGAAACAGCCGATAACGGCGTGCAAAAGCTACGTATTTTACCTATGAGTTGGAAAAACAATTGGCCGGTTGTTAACCCAGCCGACCTAAATAAGCTCAAAACCAAGCTTAAGAAGTAATTATTCAACACACAAAAAACCTGCAAAATTGCAGGTTTTTTATTTGCTTTAATGACCTCGTTTGAGGTTGAAAGTAGGTGTTATCAACTAAAATCAACCAAGGTAATATCAACAAGCATGGGGCTTTGGCAACCTTGCTGATGCTTTTCTTCAATAAATGCGCTGTACACATCACGCGCCAGATGTGCAGGTACAAGCACTTCAAAGCGACTGCCTTTATTCATTAATTGCAACACTTCTTGCAAGCCCACTATCGCCTCTGCAATTTCGTACTCTACAGCGACGCCTTGCTTGCGAGTATCAAATAACACCCGACCATTTGTAAGGGTAACGCGTTGATGCACAGTCACAGTAGCATCCCAACTAGGTTTATCCCCCTGACCTTGCTCAATCACTCGATAACCAAGCCCTGTGGGTGTTTGGTAAAAACTGTGTTGCTCAGCGCTGTTATCTAAAAGCGACGGTAAAACATGCTCTTTAGCCGTCGCAAACACATTGTTGCTTAACATAGCCAACTCTTTATTGTGCGTTGATTAAACGAATACCATAGATACCACCGGCAACAGAGTCTTTGTCGGCAGCAAAACGTAAAGTAAGCGTTTTCGACTTTTTCATTGCTTCTGTTAATGGGTAATCAATGGTGTAGAACTCATCCGTTGGTTTACCTACAGGCAAACTAACTCCAGCTAATTGCTCACCATTTAAATTAATTGAGAAATGACGATCTACATCGCCAATAAAATAGCGAACACGCAAAGCAACCGCTTTTTGTTCTGGGTTGCTAAGCTGATACTCAAACCAACCTGTCGCATCGCGCCAATGATGACCATTATTAACACCCGCACGGGTTCCTTCACCTTTAAAGTCGTGTTCGACTTCAGGTTGTTGCTCACCCGGCGTAATTTGATCAACGGTTAATAAACGAAGCTGCTCTTTCGCTTGCTCAGCCGCTTTTGCATCGGCAACAAATTGCGTGAACTCTGCTTCGCTTTGCTGAGGCCAATACACTTGATAGCGACTATCGTGTAAGCGGAAGAACGGAATTAGCTCTGTGCTCTTAGTGTTATCGATACCTTGCTTGGCAATCGCCACATTTTTATCGGCGATAAATGCGAGCTCTTGGCCCGGTTTACGAATAAGGTCGGCAATAAATTTTTCTGGCTCACTCAGCATGATTGGTAGAGCCTCTGGCGGACAAGTCGGCCCCGCGGCGATGTGGCCCATGCGGCTATTGTCAGCAACAAAGTTAAGCTGCTCATTTGCAAATGCTTGTACTTTAGTGGCCATTACAACAGGTCCGTACATCACCGAATAATAATGCTGACCATCAGGTAGCTGTTCAGTATAAAGCTTAGGACTAAGCTCAAAGGCAAGCTTATCACCGCTTTGCCATGCATAGCTGATGCTGTAGTAACCGTCTTTTTCGGTTGCGCTTACAGCTTGTCCATTTAAAGTAAAGCTCAGCTCACCTTGCTGCCAAGACGGTTTACGAATATGAATTACCGACTCAGTGCTTTGCCCCTCAGACAAACGATTCACGGTCAGTGAGACCTTGTTATCATCTGGGAATTGGCTTTCTTGCGTGATCTGTAAGCCCTGCTGTTGCCAGTTTAACGTGCTTGGAATAAACAAGTTTACCCATAGCTCTTTACCGGTATTGCTATAAATCAGCTCACCATATTTGCTGTGATTCTCAATACCTGAGCCTACACAACACCACATTGAATCTTGCACTGACGAATACATGCGGTAATGCCCAGGGCGCATTGAGGTAAAATAAACAAGACCACCATGCTCTGGGTGTTGTGACGATAAAATATGGTTATATATGGCGCGCTCATAATAGTCTAAATAACGCGTATCACCGGTTTTTAAGAACAATAACTTACTCAATTTCATCATGTTGTAAGTGTTGCAGGTTTCTGGGCCTTCAACATCTTCAACCATTGGCGTGAAGTCACTTTTATCATGAAAATGCTCACGTACCGAGTTACCGCCAATTGATACTGAGCGCTCTTGGCTGACTGTTTTCCAGAAAAAGTCAGCACCTTGCTGCCATGCTTTGTCATCGCTGGCATTTGCGACCTTCAACATACCAATAATTTTTGGAATTTGCGTATTGGCATGCAGGCCCGTTAACTTATCTTCTTTGTGTAATAAGGGTTCAATAATGATGTTATGAGAGAACTGACGGGCTAGTTTTAAGTAGCGCTCATCATCACTAATAAAGTACATATCAGCAAACACATCATTTAAGCCACCATGCTCTGAATACAGCATTTGTTGAACTTGTTCATCAGTTAGCTTGGCAGTGGTCGCTAAGAACCATTCACCTAGCTTAAATAGCATTTGTTTGGCTTTATCACTACCGGCTACGTCGTATGCATCACGCAAGCCATGGAAGATTTTATCTATGTTATACAGCGGCACCCAGCGGTCATTTAAGCTGAATAAATCAGCTTTGATTTCACCCTTTTCAATCTGCTGCCACATTTCATCGCCATTTGGGATACCGCCTAAGTAACCACCAGTGGCTTGTTGAGCGCGATCCAGCTCACTCAGCATATAATCTAAACGCTGCTTTAATTCTTCGTCACCTGTGGCTGCCCATGCAAGGCTCAGGGCTGAAAGATAATGACCGCCAATATGGCCATCAAGGCCAGTGCTTTCCCAGTTGCCATAGTTAGGCGCTTTTGGCTCAAGACCTGCTTCACGCAGATAAGGAGCAAGCAGCTGATCTGGATGAAGAGCTAATAAATAACGCACATTAGTTTGCTGTGCATGTAAAAACGGGCTGGCGCTTAAACTTACTTGGTTTAGGGCAAATAAATGTTGTTCGCTGGTATGTTCAGCATGCTCCACTGAAGCGGCTTGTTTACTGTCTGTTGGCAGCTCACTGCAACCGGTCACAGTTAATATTGCAGCGCAAACGCTTGCTAAATAGCTAACCTTGAATGTGTTCATACTGTTGTCTCCCAGCGAATTATTATTTTAAAGAGCAAAGCGCACACACTTAGTTAGTGTGTGCGTTTAAAGAGTGGTTATTTTGGTAGGCGCTTATGAATAACCATATCCGTATAGTACTCATCGGTAATTTTGTATTTTTTCAAAATCAGACCTAGTAAGGCGTGGAATACACCCGGAATGATAGTTAGCATCAGTGCTAAGCCCATAAGGGTAAATTCGGTTTGCTCAACGTTAGGCTTGTACTCAAAAAATGCCAATAATAAACCACCTGCTAAGCCCGCTAAACCGCCCCCAGCTTTTTGGCAGAATGAAATACCACCAAACGATAGGCCCGATGCACGAACGCCGTCTTTAATTTCACCGTAATCAACGGCTTCAGCAATGGCAGACCAGAATACTGGTGCATGTAAATCAACCACAAATGACAAGATGATATAAAGCACAAACGCCGTCATCACATCGCCAGGCTGCACTACAAAGTACATTAGTAATGAAATAAATAGTACAGCAATTTGTGATTGACGGAATAGCTTCATTTTACAGTAGCGCTGGGTGATCCACGTACTTGCCACCATTGAGACAATAGATGCTGCAATACCCGCACTGGTAAAGGCACCCGCTAAATCTGGTACACCTAAGTAATAGGTTGCGTAATACATAGCAACACTGCCACGAATCGCATAGCCAAGCGTACCAAGCACACATGCTGCACACAGGAGTAACCATTGGTCGTTTTTAATAAGTACTTTTAATTGTGTAAGTACACCTTCGGTTTGTGGCTCATGGGTAATACGTTCGCGAGTAGTAAAAAAGCAAAACAAAAATAGTGCTACGGCACAAGCCGATACTAATGCCATTGCCAGTTTATAACCATACGACAAGCTGCCATCTCCCCAATATGAGGCAAGCAGCGGTACTGAAAATACGATCACCACATTGGCAATCTTAGCGAAGAACATACGGTAGCCATTAGCTGACAAACGCTCTTTAGGATCGGCAGTTAATACACCAATGTAAGAGATATAAGGGATAGCAACACCGGTAAACATCAAGGTCGCAAACAAGTATGTGGCATAAGCCCAAGCTAACTTCATGTTGTAGTCGAAATCAGGCGTGGTAAATAACAGTACGACCGATAAACCATATGGCACAGATAAAAATAAGAACCAGTGACGGAACTGACCCCAACGGGTTTTCACTTTATCGGTGATCACCCCCATTAAAGGGTCGGTAAAGGCATCAACAAAACGCGCCACTAAGAACAACACACCCATATCAACCGGATCAAGCCCGTAGATATCGGTGTAAAAGAAAGACATAAAATAGAATAACGCTGCAACCATGACATTTACTGCCATGTCGCCGGCACCAAAGCCGACCTTTTCTACAACGGATAACTTTTGAGATTCCATACAACAACACCCTAATTGGTCAATAATGAGCCGCCGCTCACTATTTCAAGCAATGCTAAAAAGTTTTCAACACTGCGTATCAAATAAATTTACAGCCTTAGATATTACACAGCTTGGCCATTGCGTTCGTTATTTTTGTAAATTTAATGCTAATCTAATTAATAGTATTATCATACTTATTAAATCGCAACTCTTTTCGACCGATGGTTTGGTTTATAAAAACCAATAAAAAACCCCAGCAAAGCCGGGGTTTTTAGGTCTATAAAAGAAATTTAGAAAGAATAACGTGCACCAAGTGCGAATGTGCGTGAGTAGATACCGTTACCAAAGTTAAATAGGTTGTCGTTACCTTCACCGTAATAGCTTTGATATACGTCATCTAGGATGTTCGTTGCATCAAAAGTAACTACTAAATCATCATTCACATTGTAGCTAAATTGGAAATCTAAGCTTTGCTCAGGGCGATTCCAGAATTGAATCGGGTTAGCAAAGATTGCCGCTTCGTTACCTGTGTAGAACTCAGAACGCCATACATAAGATAAACGCATGTCGAATGAATCACGCTCGTAGATACCTACGATGCTGTATGATTCATCAGAAACACCTGCCATTTGCGAATCAACATACCCAGAGATTTCACCTAGCTCATTGAATTCAGGTGTATCTTGCTCTGAGTCAAGCATCGTGTAGCTTGCTTGCACACCAAAACCATTTAAGTACTCGGGTAGGTTTTCTGGGAAGTAAACTAAACCAACTTCTAAACCAGACAGTTCACCGTTTGAAGCATTCACTGGTGCACTTAATACATATGGGCGTGTTACGCCATCATCGCCTTCGCGCACAACTTGCTTACGACCCGCAACAACTAAGCCTTCAATTTCACGGTAAAAGTAAGCTGCGTAAAGTGAGCTTGTATCTGCGAAGTACCATTCAAGTGATACATCATAGTTCTTTGATTCTGTTGGTTTAAGATCTGGGTTACCACCATTACCTGTACCGTAGGTAGCACCTTCTGTTAAAGGATCATACCAGTATTGCAGCGCGTTTAAGTCAGCAAAGTTAGGCATACGTAGTGTTTCTGTGTACGCGACACGGCCCACTACATCATCAGTGATGTTCCAGTTTAGTACTAAGCTTGGTAGTAATGCGCTGCTATCAGCACTTGCTGAGCTTTCTTCAAATACATTTGAGTTCATACCGCCAGACTCAGCAACAAAGTCCATGTCTTGCTCATAGCTTACATAACGTAAACCAAACTCACCGCTGATATCTTCCGTTAAGAAAAAGTTAGTTGTTGCATATAGCGCGTACGAGTTTTCTTCGATATCAAATGTTTTGTATACGTCTTCAGCTTCAAGGCCATATACGCTACGGACAGCATCGCCGTTATCTAGCATGTAGCCACCGTCAGCAGTTACAAAGCTATTGAATACATCAGCACGGCCATCGAAATAGTCATCAACTTGGAACACAATGCCTGTACCATCGCCAGATGCCCCCGCCGCTGCTAGCTGTTCAATTAAGCTAGCCACTGAGGTGTTAGCAATACCAGCCTCTTGACCACGCGTGTACTCTTGCGCAGTTCGTTTTTCGTAACGACCGCCGAACTTCACTTTATCAAAATAAGTACCACCAATTAGGTATTCAGCATCAAATGTGAAAGTTAATGCGTCACCCGCGTTACCGCCGCCATTGTCATAAACAGTACCTGCATTCCAGTTTTCGATAGCAGCCATATCTGCTTCGTTTACCGCTGTGTTTGGATCATCCCAAAACGCAATACCTGGTACGCCGTCTTTATCGTTAAAGTCTACATCTAAGCCATATGCAGTGCGGTCAAAACGCATTGCGAAGAAATCTGTTTCGTACTCACTGTCTTGGTAAACAACTTCTGTGTTGATGGTTAGGTAATCGCTTGCTTGCCACTCGGCACCTAATGCATATAAGTAGCTATCTGTTTTACCATATGAAAAGTCACCACTTTGGAAACCGCCAGCACCAATCGCTTGCTTTTCTTTAACTACGTTAGTGCCATCAAACACCGTTGGTGTTTCGATGAAGCCGTTACCGTTTTCGAATGTATTTGAGAACCACATCGCGTTTTGCGATTCGTTTTCGTAACCTGTGTAGAAACCTTCAGCTGTGATTTCGAGTGTTTCATTAGGTGCCCACTGTAAAGAGACAGACGCAGCTGGACGCTTACGAAGACCAGTGAATGAAGTACCAAAAATAGCATCACGTGCAAGTAAGTATTCAGTTGGCTCACCATTTACGTCTAAAGTAGAACCTGCCGCAGTCGGTAGACCTAACTCAGTACCTTGAGTCCAAAATTCATTTGGTACACGTGAGTACGGTGAGTAGTTGTACTGTGGTTTATCAGTAAAGAATGGGAACGCTGCACCCGCTGTGATGGTGTCATCGCGGTAATGTGTTTCAGCATAAGAAATATTGAAAAGTGCGCCAAACTCACCAGCGCCGTCGATTTCCCAACGGTTAGAAAGTAACGCACTGATATTTGGATCAACTTCATCTGGTTGATCTGAGTAAATCGCACGTGCCGCTAAAACAACTTTTTCACCTTCGAAGTTGAAAGGACGGTGGGTTTTGATATCGATCGCACCTGCGATACCACGTTCAATTTGATCCGCCGAACGAGTTTTATAAACTGTTACACCCGAAAGTAAACTTGCAGGTATGTCTTGCAGCGCCACATCACGACCCGCACCTGTAAAGATAGCACGGCCATTCACTGTGGTATTAACATCAGTAAGACCACGGATTGAAACTGCACTTACTTCACCAGCACCACGGCCTGTTGTTTGTACACCTGTCACACGTTGTAGTGCTTCTACTACGTTGTTATCAGGGAATTTACCAATATCTTCAGCAACAATTGCATCCACGATTTGAACGCTTGCACGTTTTTCATCTAGCGCTTTGTTTAAACTGCCGCGAATACCTGATACTTGAATAACTTCCATCTCATCGACGTTATTCTCAGGAGTGTTTGGTGCTTCCTCCTGTGCAAAAGCAAATTGACAGGTAAATGCCATAACTACAGCACTGGCTATGTGTGTTCTTTTAAACATAAGCGGTGTTCTCCAAATTATAGTTATATCGGTCCGCTGAACTTTCCCCATTCAGTTACCGAAGAGTGACCACTGCATTGTGCATCGTGTGTTGTCAAAACGGTGCGCGAGTGTGTCTACATTTTATTATGTTAATACATTGCTGCCTGAACTTTAATCATATTGTATGATTATTTAACAGTCAACTCAAAAAGCCAAATTAAAATTAGTGCCATAGTGTTTACAAAAAACGTTGTAATTATAACACGTTACAAACTAAAAAAGGGCTGCGTTTTTATCTTGGGAATTTATGTAGACCCATTATTATCAGTCACTTAGCGTTTATTTGTTTGCTTGTTTTATTTGTCTTTTGTTCATCCAGAGCAACTAAAAAGGGCTAACAAGTTATTTACCTGGCGTTTTTTGGTGCTACTATGATAAAAATACAATAATACAATATAGAGTTATTTTTTGCTGCACTTTTACTGGTTTGTTTCGATGTAAACAATCAGTTACTCAGTATAATCAGGCATACACTGTGTATTATCTGGTCATTCAGAGCGAGCTCTAAGTACAAAAGCTGCAGTTCGAACAACAATTATTAGTCACAGAGGACACTCATGAAGAAATTGAAAGCGTTAGCGCTGCCATTGCTTTTTTCGAGCAGCTTAGCCGTTGCACAAAACCCATTATTCACCGATGTATTTACTGCAGATCCAGCAGCACTTGTTCACAATGACACCGTATACCTTTATACAGGTCATGATGAAGCACCTAATAATGATGTGTTTTTTGAAATGCACGACTGGTTAGTCTTTTCATCAACAGACATGGTGAACTGGAAAAAACACGGCCCAATCATGAAAGCAACCGACTTTAAGTGGGCTAAGGGCGAAGCATGGGCTTCACACATGATTGAGCGTGATGGCACTTTCTATTTCTTTACAACCGTTCGTCACAACGACACAAAACCAGGTTTTGCAATTGGTGTTGCGACGTCTAAATCACCAACAGGTCCATTTAAAGACGCGATTGGCCATGCATTGGTTACCGATGATATGACCAAGCATACGCCAAATGATTGGGACGACATCGACCCTGCTATTTATACAGAAGAAAACGGCGATACTTACATGTTCTTTGGTAACTTAATGCCAAAATACGTAAAGCTAAGCGACGACTTACTGTCTCTTGATGGTGAAATTAAAACGCTAGACTTGCCTAACTTTACGGAAGCGTTATGGGTTCATAAGAAAAACGACAACTACTATGTTTCGTACGCGTGTGAGTTCCCAGAGAAGATCTGTTATGCCATGAGTAAAAGTATTCACGGACCATGGGAATATAAAGGTATCTTGAATGAGATCGCAGGTAACAGCGAAACCAACCACCAATCAATCATCGAGTACAAAGGTAAAGACTACTTTATTTACCATACTGGTGCTGTACCACCGATTGATGGCAAACCAAGTGGCGGGCGTTTTCGTCGCTCAGTGGCGATTGAGCCACTTTACTACAACGAAGATGGCACACTTAAACGTATTATCATGACCACTGAAGGTCTAAGTAAACAAGACAAGTAATATCAAAAAGGGCTCTTTAAGAGCCCTTTTTAATGTTCAAATGTAATACAAATAAACAAATTTAACGGAAAATCCTCTCTTTCAGATAAGTAAAAAACTTCCCTAATAGCGCAAAAATACCGAAAAAAACGCCAAAAATGACAACTTGAGAAAATTAAAATCACACTGTACATATTGTAAACACTGATACTTCATGTTTACATACCAATTACCTTTGCAAAAGTATTTGCACATTTTAAATCATACTATAAAATTACAATACTACGTTCTTATTAGTTTGATATAGGCACGCGGCAATTTTATTGACAACAATCGAATAAAAAAAATGAATCCCAGTTTCAAGAGGACACATAAAATGAAATTAAATAAATTAGCCATGGTCATAGCCTGCTCTTTGGCTGTTACAGGTTGTGGCAAAGAAGATGGTACTAAGCTTGACACAGCACCAGCGGTTGCCGACCCGCAAAGTGCAAAACCGACAGTAAGCAGCAGTGTTGAATACACTGAATCAGGTAGCGTAATGGTTACCAATGTAAGCGTGCACGATCCTTCTGTCGTTAAAGTTGACGACACTTATTATATTTTTGGTTCACACCTTGCTGCCGCTAAATCAACTGATCTCTTGAACTGGGAAATGGTTTCCTCGCCTTCAGTAGTAAAAGTAGACGGGCAAGATGTATTACAGGTCAATGAAAGCCCGTTGTTTGATTACAATTACTTAGCAGAAATAGCCGAAGGCGTTGAGTGGACCGATGGTTACCCTAGTAACTGGGCAGCCGATGTAATTCAATCACCAAATGGTAAATTTTGGTTCTACTATAATAGCTGCGGACAAGACAATACCAAAACGACTGACATAACTAATGATCAAATTTGTTGGGATAGAGGTTATTTAGGATTAGCTGAAGCCGACAATATTGAAGGCCCTTATACAAACAAAGGCATTTTCTTACGTAGCGGCTATCGCAATGAAGCTGAGTTTGCTGCATACCCTCTAGATAACGGGCAAACGACCTATGATGGTGGCATAGATCCGAATGTGATCGACCCAGCGGCATTCTATGATACAGACGGCAAACTGTGGATGGTGTACGGTTCTCATCATGGTGGTATTTTTATACTGGCTATGGACGAAGAAGCGGGCATGCCAGAAGCTGGTCAAGGCTATGGAAAACACCTTCTTGGTGGTGCTGGGCGCTTCATCGAAGGTGCTTTCGTAATGTACAGTCCAGAAAGTGAATATTACTACTTATTTTATTCTACTGGTGGCCTTGACTTAAACGGTGGTTACAATATCCGTGTAGCTCGTTCAAAAACACCGGATGGCCCTTACCTAGACAACGCAGGTAACGATATTTCAACATTAGGCGGCTTAGAAGTTGGTGAAAAACTAATGGGCGGCTTTGAGTACACGCAAGAACTTGGCGAAACAGCACCTGCATGGGGCTACCAATCACCGGGCCATAACTCTGCTTACTACGATGAAGCGACAGGACGTCATTTATTAATCACGCATACGCGTTTTCCACAAACGTCTACTGAGTTCCCTGAAAATACAGAAGCACACCAAGTTCGCGTACATGAAATGTTCATTAACTCATTAGGTTGGCCTATGGCTTCACCGCAGCGCTACGTACCGCTTGAAGGCGACAACATGGTTGTGGCAGATGAACTTTACGGTTATTACAAATTTATCAATCATGGCACTGATGTAAATACAGATGCTATTCGTTCAATGCATATTGCACTAAATGAAGATCACTCAGTAACAGGTGATGATCCAGGTATCTGGTACATGATTGATGACTCAAATATTAAGCTTGAGTTAGATTCTGGTACGTACTTTGGTGTCGCTAAATGGCAATGGGATGATGCAACTAAAACGATGGTTGTCACTGTATCAGCAACATCAAGCGAAGGTGCAACCATTTGGGCAAGTAAACGTGATGAAATTACCGCAACTACAAACGTGCTGAGCACTGTTCAAGAAGCACTAGATATCAAAACTGAATTATCAATTGCTGACGAAGGTTACTCATTACCAACTAAAGGTAAAGACGGTGCTGTAATTAACTGGGAAAGTAGCGATGAATACTACATCACCAGTGAAGGCTCAGTATTCATTCCAACGCCAGATCGCGGTGATAAAGCGGTTACTTTAACGGCTAATATCTCTTTAAACGGTGAGAGCACAACCAAGACATTTAATGTAAACCTTGAAGCACGCCCTGAGTTTAAAAATGCGATTGCTCACTATGCATTTGAAGACTCACTAAGTGATAGTCTGGATAATCTTGATGATGCGGGTGTAACAGATAACAACCTACTAAATGTAGGTGCTGGTACAGCTGCATACGCAGAAGGTCAAACAGGTAAAGCATTTAACTTTGACGGTGCAACCGGCGTACGCTTACCTGATGAAATTATTAACTCTGACAGTTTTACAGTTTCTTTTTGGTCAAAACCAGACACTCTCAATCCTTACACACCACTATTCTTTGCAGCAGAAAATGTCAATCGTTGGATTAGCTACATACCTGCTGGAGCTGCTCATTTTACCGAAAATCCATTAATTTGGAGTTTTTATCTTGGTGATAATGGTGAAGAGCTATGGAATCAAATAGTCCATACGCAAAAAGCGACTCTAAGCGCATGGACTCATGTGGCTATTAGCTATGATGAAGGGGTTATGAACTATTACTCGAATGGGGTATTAGTTGGCTCTATGCCTCGCCCCGATATGTTCAGCCATGAATCTAGTAACTTTGCGCTGGGTGTGAACTACGGTTGGGACTTACCTTTCCAAGGTCAAATTGATGAATTCATTGTATATGACTATGCCTTGAATAGTTTTAATATTAATGCTGCAGCAATGACAAACCAAACCAACCCAGATAACTTCCCTGCATTCATAAAGAGTGCGCTTGATTTAGGTGATGTATCTGCAGTACGTGATAACTTTGAATTACCACGAGTAGGTCCATTTGTATCTGGTATTAGCTGGACGTCAAACAACGAAGAGTACTTAAAACCAGTTAATGGCACAGCTGTTGTGACACAACCAAGTGCGTCTGCTGGCGACCAAGTAGTGACATTAACTGCAACTATTAAGTACAAAGACTTTACGGATACTAAGTCATTCGATGTAACCTTAAAATCACTTGCACCTGCTGAATACAGCTTTGAAGGTGACCTAAGTGCATTAAACGGCGCATACGCGGCGGGTAAATCAACGGGGGGGTTCATCAATAATACTGGCGGTAGCGTAAGCTATGTTGACGGTGTAATTGGTCAAGCAGTATTCCTAGAAGGTTCAGGTGTTCGTTTACCGGATAACCTAATCACAACTAATGACTACTCAGTATCTATGTGGCTTAAACCAGAAAGCTTCACAGATTACACAACAGCGTTCTTTGCCGGCGCAAGTGCAAACGCATGGTTAAGTTATGTACCATCGATGGCTGACACAGCGCTAACGCGTTTATGGGCAAATAACGGTGCCTTCTTCGATAATGCAGAACTAGATAGCCGTATTCCTGCAAAAGAGTGGACACATGTTGCTTTCACTGTTGATGGTACAAACGGTGATGTACTGAAGATGTATGTTAACGGTGAACTACAGCTAGAAGCCGATGGCTTCCCACGTGTATTCACGGTTCCTGGTGAAACAAATGAGTTTGCTCTAGGTGTTAACTACTGGGATACGCCATACCACGGTGCTATCGATGAACTGAAAATTTTCAACGGTGCGATTAGCGCTGAAGAAATAAAAGCACTCTTTGATGCAGCACCTGCACAAGAGTAACAAAGTGAGGTGAGCTGCCTCACCTCAACTATTTGTTGTCTGAAAAGGCCGGGTGAAAACCCGGCTTTTTTCTAAAGCTTTAGTACCTTTTGCCGATACATACATATCATTCACTTTCATCGCTCTCATTATGGCTATTAACTCATTAGCAAGTGCGTTAACTAACTCAAACGCAGATACAGCAAGCAGTAATACCAACTCAAAAGTAGGCTACAAACTCAGCAACCAAGAAATGAATAAGCTCTCTGGTCGTGAAGTAGAGCCCGCTCAAAAAGAAGAAGTATCTAGCGAACTCCCCGCACATATTCGCAAAATGGTTGAACAACTTGAAAAGCTCAAAGAACAACTCGAACTTGCCAAAGAGCAATTAGCCAAACTGCAAGCACTCAAAAACCAAGAAGATGAAACTGTAAAAGTGCAAGTTGAAACACAGACCAAGATGGTTATGGAAATCCAAACGCAAATAATGTCTCTTAGCCAATCAATTAGCGATGCGCTAAAAGAAGCTGGTATTAGCGATCCCGGAGTGCTAATGAGTGTGTTAGTTTGATGAAGGCTTTGAGCTTTAAGTCTCAAGATTTGCTCTTGCAACTTTCCCCTTGCTCACTCCTCATATAACACCCAAAAGCGAGTCAAAACCCAGTGAATATGCGGGCTCTGAAATATCGAGTGCGGAAATACGAAACTTCCTTTGCGGCTAAAATCAGTTATCTCATCTGTCATCTAGGCACACTACCACAATAGAGAAAAGTTAAACATTTAACTTTAAAATCAAAGCCATAACATTAAGAAAACAAAAGATTTAACCTTCTAATAAGTTCGAAATTAAAGCTCTCCTAGAATTAAATCAAAGCTTAACCTTGTCAAAACCCCGCTGAGCAATACTTTGTTAGTATAGAAATTAGCCAGCTCAATCGTACTATGGACTCCCCCTATCAACGAAGTGAGGGCGTGTTATGCGTCAAATTTTATTACTTTCTGTAAATGGATTTACGCTACAAAGATTTTTATTAATGACATGTCTTTGGGTGTGCTTTTTTGCCACAGCCGATGAAACAAACCCAATTCTTACCGCAAGAGCATGGTTAACTTTAGTGGACAATGGTGAATATATAAAAAGCTGGGAACAAACTGATCCACAATTTAAAGCAAAGACTCCACAAACAAAATGGCTTAAAGCATTAGATTACGCGCGAGTTCCTCTTGGTAGAGTGATGTCTAGAACTTACTTTTCCACTTCAGAGTATTCATCACTTTCGGGATTACCTGATGGCGAGTATTTAGTTATTAAATTTAAAACCGAATTCATTAATCAAGACAGTGGCATGGAAACAATCAGTTTGAGTAAAAATAATGGCCAGTGGCAACCTTTAGGTTATTTTATTAATTAGGAGTTTGCAAAGTTTGAGATGGATTATGTTGGGTTTCGCTTCGCTCAAACCAAGCTACCCGAAGAATGAGTAGGGCAAGTAATATGGTAGGCGTCACGCTTGCTTGGCACGTCATGAAAGCAATACCCTACGAGCAGACAAACATATCACCAACATACCCCACCGCTCAGCTTGGAACTTTACTCTCGTTAACTTTACTCTCGTTAACTTTACTCTCGTTAACTTTACTCTCGCTAACTTTACTCTCGCTAACTTGCAGCTTTCAGCTATAAAAAAAGCCACTCATAAATGAAGTGGCTTTGGTTGAGTCGATTTTTTACTTATAACTTAATTTGGTTCACGCAGATGGAACACTTGGCACTTGTTACCTAAATCTGGTTGTTGTGCGAAGTTAGTGTTTTCAGCTAAACCACAGTTACTTAAGCCAAGCGCTTGTTTTGTGTAGCGGTTGATTAGCATCACGCCACCGCCTTCTACCGGAGCAATACGCCACTGTGCTGTTTTCGCAGCACAAGACGCCATTTCTACGTTGGCACCTGGTACTAGGGCGTTATCAGCTACCGCAGCACAGAACTCGCTGTCAGCGCTTTGTTTAAGACTTACATAGCCTGTATCTGTTGGTGTGAAGAACCATTGCTGTGCATCTTTATGCGTAAAAGCTTGTTGCTCAACATTGGTACCCGCTTTAACCGTACCAGCCACGCTAAGTGCTTTACCACTTTGTTGGGTTAATACGACAACACTGCCCATAGGGCGTAATTGCCAGTCGCCACACGCTGTTGCGTCGCTTTGCTGTAAAACCGCTTGGTTTTGTGCGGCAGAACAACCAGCAACCGCTAATGGCTTGCCTGTGTAACGGTTAGTAATAGAGACATTACCATCTGTACTTGGTGCTACTTTCCATTGCTGACAGAAGTTATTGCGCCATGCTGCAGATTGTACTTTAGCGTTATCTGCGTCATTACAGCTTTCAAGCTCTAAGAACTTGCTGTCTTCACGGTTAGCTAAACGAACAAAACCATCTGTTGTTGCATCAATAACCCATTGACCATTGGTGCTTGCACACTGACGTTGAACTGCACGTGCATCTTGTGGATCAGCTGCAATGTCTAAACATAAGCCGCTTGTTGCATTCACTAATTGGTAACGTTGACCTTGCACTCGCGT
This sequence comes from Pseudoalteromonas sp. S2721, assembly GCF_005887425.1. Taxonomy (NCBI): domain Bacteria; kingdom Pseudomonadati; phylum Pseudomonadota; class Gammaproteobacteria; order Alteromonadales; family Pseudoalteromonadaceae; genus Pseudoalteromonas; species Pseudoalteromonas sp. S2721. The sequence goes on along the minus strand of NZ_PNCZ01000055.1, from coordinate 37,402 downwards.
TACCAGTGGGCCGTATTCACCTGATGGCGGAGCTACTTCAACGCCTGGTGTTAATGGTTTACCAAAGCTTGGTGTGCCATCGTCGTTCCAAGTGAATTTTTGCGCACGTAATGAACGCGTCGCACTACAACCGTGCTCTACCGAATCATTACCGTGATAAACTAACCAATCTTCTGTGCCGTCTGGCGATGTGAAAAAGCCGTTGTGACCTGGGCCAAACACTTCTTCTGTACGCTCAAATACTGGCTTTTCGTATTTTTTCCAACTGCTCGCTTTAAGCGGATCGTCACCAACAAGCTCAAGCATACCTAGTTTGTAATCTGGCGTATTACAGAAGCTTGCTGAGTACGTCATAAACGTACGGCCATTGTGCTGTAAAATTTCAGCGCCTTCAGTGACTTTACGACCACTGATTTCCCAATCTAACTCAGGACGCGTGATCACCGTATGTGGTGAGTTCTTCTTCAGAGTCCATGGGTTTTCCATTTCAGCAATAATGTTTAATTGCTGATCACCCTGCCATTGTGAGTAGATCACATATAGCTTGTCTTTGTATGTTAGGTAGTTACCGTCGATGTTCCATACGTTAGGCATTAATGCGCCCTTGTATTCGTATGGACCCATAGGATCATCACCAGCACTTTCTAATACGTTTAAGTGTTGGTTATCTAAAGTGCCATCAGTACCAGCTGTGTACATCATGTACCAACGGTAGCCGTTTGGCCCTTTTAGACGATGGAACTCAAACGCCCAGAAGTTACAGCAACGCTCAGGGTTCGAATCAGACCAAACATTGATAGGTGTTGCATCTGCAAGGCCCGCTAATGTTGGTGATTTACGCATCACTAACTCAGAAGTCCACGTTGTTGTAGTTAGGTAATAGTTACCATCCCAATACTCAAGCCATGGATCGGCGCCATTTGGGAAAAGAGGATTAGTAAAAATACCATCATCTTGAATTGGCGCTTTTGCTGTGGCTGCGACATCTGCTTTGGCTGTGTTGTCTTCAGCCGTAGTCTGACAGCCCGTCAGAGCGCCAAACGACAAGGCAAATAGGCTAGCTAAACCAGCCTTTTGCATTGCGTTTTTAAGCTTTGTTGTTTTCACGTTTGTGTTCCTTTATTTTGTACCAAATTCGTACACGATGCGTGTTGAATACACGTCACCTGGCAGTAATGTTGTGCTTGGGAACGTTGGCTGATTAGGTGCATCAGGGAAATGCTGTGGCTCTAAACAAAAACCACTTCTGAAATTATGCACTAAGCCAGACGCTTGCTGAGTACTACCGTCTAAGAAGTTACCTGAATAAAACTGTACTGCTGGCTCTTCTGTGTAAACTGTTAACGTACGACCAGAGTTTGCTTCGTAAACCGTCGCCGCTTCAACAAGTTCATTGCTTGGCGTGTCTTTAAGCACAAAGTTATGGTCATAACCTTTACCAAGTTTCAGTTGTTCATTGCTTGCTTTGATATCTTGACCGATTGCTTTAGCAGTACGGAAGTCAAACGGTGTGCCAGCCACATCCATCAACTCACCAGTTGGGATCAAGCCGCCATCCACAGGCGTAATTGCTTTTGCGTTAATTTGCATTTGGTGATCAAGAATGTCGCCTTTACCCGCTAGGTTAAAGTAGCTGTGCTGCGTCATATTGATGATGGTCGGCTTGCTTGTTGTTGCAATAAACTGCATATCTAGCGTGTTGTTGTTCGTTAGCGTGTAAGTCACTTCTGTCGTCACTTCACCCGGGTAACCTTGGTCACCATCAGGGCTCACTAAGCTTAAGGTTACACCTGCGCTGTTTTGCGTCGTGAACGGTGTCATGTTCCACACTTTTTTGTCGAAACCTTGTACACCACCATGTAAATGGTTGTCACCATCGTTAGTCGCTAATTGGTATTCAGTGCCATTTAAGGTGAATTTACCGTTTGCGATACGGTTACCAAAACGACCGATGATTGCACCGTAGTAAGTTGTCGCTTTTGTGTATGCTTCTAGGTTATCTAAACCCAGTACAATATTACCCATTTCGCCTTTTTCATCTGGCGTTTCAATACGCGTGATAATGCCGCCGTAGTTAATCACATCAACGCTAATACCATTGCTGTTAGTCAGCGTTACTTGATTAACTGGCGTTTGATCAGCAAGTACGCCATAGGCCGTCATTGATGCTGAAGGGGAAGTCGTCATATTGTCTCCTTGATGAGCACACGCTGGTGTAAGGGCAATCCCACATGTCACCAACAATGCATAAAGCCCGCGCGACTTTTTCGTGTTCGAACTGGCTGTTTGATGAGTTGTTTTTAAACCTTGGAAAACACATTGCAATGACATATGAATAACCTTTTTGTAATTGTATTTATAGTTTTATAATACAAATACAGGTGTCATTGCAAATTTAATCGCTAAAGTTGGATTTTGCCGTCTTTCACCATGATGCAATCCATCCCCGCACTTTTGGCGGCTTGGTAGCCAATTTGCGTGTCTTCAAACACCACACATTGACTTGGTTCAACACCTAAAAGCGCTGCTACTTTTAAGAATGTTTCTGGATTCGGCTTGCCTTTACTAACATCACTGGCAGTCACTAAGGCACCAATTTTATTAATTAAATTAGTCTCTGTTAGATGATCAATTGCATGCTCGCGATCAGCCCCCGTGCCCACACCCATTGGCAATACACCATGGTACTTTTCAAGTACTGCGACGGTTTCGTCAATCACCAGTGGATGATGTTGTAAATCAACCCAAAACTGGTGTTTATCTTTTGCCACAACCAAGGGGTCATGATCTAAACCAAATTTTTCGTTAAGCATTTCAATTGTTTTAACGGTCGGAATGCCGCCTAAGCTATACATGTAGTCGTAATCGAATGGATACCCATAAGCTTCGCAAGCTTTTTGCCATGCCTTTAAGTGACTGCCCATTGAGTCAATCAAGGTGCCATCCATATCAAAAATAATGCCTTGGTAGGCGCTTAAATCGATCATATCTACTCCTAAAAAGTTTCGCTTCACAATAGCATAAGCCAGCGAAGAGCGTGGCTCATCACTGGCTTAATCGACAACAAAATTTGGGGTGAACGTGCTCACACACAGCACGTTCTAGTACATAAAGTACTAATTCTTACAGGCCACGTTTTAGCATGTAGTAAGCTGCGTTATGACGAAGCTCTGTTTTGAAACCACGGATCGTCGTATCGTTATCGATGATCATCGTTTCAACGCCAGCCATTTCAGCAAAATCGATAATCATATCGGTTGTTACTGCTTGGCTGTATGCAGTGTGGTGTGCACCACCGGCGTGGATCCATGCAGCTGATGCTACAGATAGATTTGGTTTTGGTTCCCAAAGCGCTGAAGCAACAGGTAAGTGAGGTAAATCAGCTGGCGGAGCCACTGTGTCTACTTCGTTAATTAGAATACGGAAACGGTTACCCATATCAATTGGTGATACGTTGATTGCAGCACCTGGTTTTGCAGTAAACAATAAACGACCTACATCACATTTCACACCAATAGTGTGCTGGTGAACTTCAAGACGTGGTTTTTGCGCTGCAATTGAAGGACACACTTCTAACATGTGTGCGCCAAGTACTTGGTCAGTCTCACCCATGTTGTAAGTGTAATCTTCCATGAATGAACAACCACCTTCACGGCCTTCACCCATTACTTTCATGATGCGAACCATAGCAGCTGTTTTCCAGTCACCCTCACCACCGTAACCATAGCCTTTCGACATTAGGCGCTGTGTAGCAAGACCCGGAAGACCAGAAAGACCTGATAAGTCTTCAAAACAGTTTGTGAATGCTTTAAAGCCACCTTTCTCTAAGAAACGCTCCATACCAAGCTCTAAACGTGCTTCGTTGCGTAGCATTTTCACTGCGTAATCGTCTTGTAGAGTTTCGTCAGCAATTACATAGTCTTGCTTATATAGCTCTAACTGTGCATCGATTTCGTCTTCTGTGATTGTATCAACCACTTTTACAAGCTCAGCGACACCAAACGCATGTACTTCATAACCAAAAGTAATTTGCGCTGAAACTTTGTTACCTTCAGTCACCGCAACTTGACGCATGTTGTCGCCAAAACGCGCAACTTTAAGTGTTTGGCTTTCTGCCCAACCTTTTGCCGCACGACACCAGTCATCTAACTGCTGTTGTACGTCAGCACGTTGCCAGTGACCTGCAACAACTTTACGCTCTTTACGCATTACAGTACCGATGAAACCGAACTCACGGTCACCGTGTGCACTTTGGTGCGTATTCATGTAGTTCATGTTGATGTCAGACCAAGGAAGGGCTGCATTGAACTGAGTATGAAGGTGTAACCAAGGCTTACGTAATTCGCTTAGGCCAGCAATCCACATTTTCGCAGGTGAGAAAGTGTGCATCCATAAAACTAAACCAACACAGTTAGGATCCGTATTTGCCGCTTGGCAAACAGCGTGAATTTCTTCAGGTGATTTAACGGTAGGCTTACATACCAAGTTTACTGGTAGGTTCGCTTCGCTGTTTAAGCCCGCTACAATTGCTTCGCTGTCTTTGGCAACCGTTTCTAACACCTTAGGACCATAAAGATGTTGTGAGCCGGTAACAAACCAGACTTCTTTCGTCATCGTCGTCATGTTAATAATCCTCTAAATTCTTGCTATTTGCTCTGACCGTAATACGCGTTTTTACCGTGCTTACGTAGATAATGTTTATCCATCACAGCTTTTTTAAGTTCAGCTGCGTGTGGATCTAAAGTGCGTGTTAAATACGCCATGCGTGCAATCTCTTCGAGTAGCGCGGCATGGTATACAGACTGAGCGGCATCTTTACCCCACGTGAAAGGCGCATGACCCGCAACAATCACCATAGGTGCAGCTTTCGGATCGCGGTCTTGATACGCATCAGTAATTTGAATACCGGTTTCTAATTCATAATCGCCATTCACTTGCTCATCGGTTAGCTCACGAGTACAGGTGATGTCACCGTGTACATAGTCAGCGTGAGTTGTGCCAAGGCAAGGAATGCTTTGTTTTGCTTGCGCCCATGCAGTTGCATAGGTCGAATGCGTGTGTGTTACACCGCCAATTGAATCAAAGTGGCGATATAAATGAACATGTGTTTTTGTGTCAGAAGACGGACGCATAGAACCTTCAACAATGTTGTTTTCAAGGTCAACGATAACCATGTCGTCGGCTTTCATTTGGTCGTACGAAACACCACTTGGTTTAATTGCAATCACACCTTTGTCGCGGTCGATTTGCGATACGTTACCAAAGGTATAAATTACTAAGCCACGACGTTGCAGCTCCATGTTCGCTTCATAGACTTCACGTTTTAGTTCAGTAAAACTCATGCTTTGTCTCCGTTTACATAGCTTGCAAGTGCTTGGTAGTTAGCATAAAGCTCGTCATACACAGCAACGCGCTCAGGGTTTGGTAAGTACTGATGACATACTGACGACGCCATTACTTTTTGAGCATCTTCTACTGTTGCGTGCTCACCTGCAGCAACCGCAGCCATAATTGCCGCACCCAATGCACAGCTTTGCTCACTTTCTAAAACGTCGATTGGGCAATTCCAAACATCAGCACAGGTTTGCATTACGTAGTCTGATTTTTTAGAAATACCGCCGATAACGACCACAGACTCGATTGGCACGCCTTCGCTACGGAAACGCTCAGTGATAGCACGTGCGCCAAACGCAGTTGCTTCAACAAGCGCTTTGAAGAACTTAGGTGCATCAGTGCCCATTTTTAAGCCTGTTAATGCCATGGCAACGCTTTGGTCAGCATCTGGCGTACGACGACCATTTACCCAATCAAGCGCCGTTACATCGTTGCTTGTTACAGGCAATGCAGCTGCCGCTTTTGATAACTCAACTAAGATTGAGTCTTCTAGCTTGTTAACTAACGCTTGCTCAGCGTCAGATAAATTTGTAAGTTGGCGAGTTGGCCAAAGTACGAGGTTCTTGAACCATGCGTATAAATCACCAAACGCAGATTGACCTGCTTCTAAGCCAACCATTCCAGGGATCACTGAGCCGTCAACTTGACCACAAATACCTTTAACGCAAGTATCACCTAGCTGCACTTGAGACGTTACAGTGATGTCACACGTTGAGGTACCCATTACTTTAGTTAGAACACCAGGGCGAACATTGGCTGCAACTGCCCCCATGTGACAGTCAAATGCACCGTAACCAACAACAATACCTTGTGGTAAACCTAGCTTCTCGGCCCACTCAGCAGTTAAGTTGCCGGCAACTTGGTCGCTTGGCTCTGTGGTTGCATTTAACGTATCAACAACACCATCTAATAGTGGATCGATATTGCTGAAGAAGCTGTTTGGTGGGAAACCGCCCCACTGCTCATTCCACATTTGTTTGTGGCCCGTTGCACAACGCCCTAGCTTTAATACTTCAGGGTGAGTTGTGCCGCACATTAGCGCGGTCATCCAATCGCAGTGCTCAACCCATGAATAAGTGGCTGCTTTTACACTGCTATCAACGCGGAAAATATGTAATGCTTTGGCCCAGTACCACTCAGAAGAGTAGATACCGCCCATGTGTGAAAGGTAGTTCACTTCGTTGTTAGTGGCAGCTGCAGTGATTTCATTTGCTTCTTTAATAGACGTATGGTCTTTCCACAAAATGAACATTGCATTTGGGTTTTCTGCAAATTCTTCAGTTAATGCCAGTGGTGTACCTTGGCTATTAATTGCCACAGGCGTTGAGCCAGTTGTATCAAAGCTCATACCCACTACATTGTCTGCAGTACCCGCTGGAACTTGTGACCATAGACCATTTACTACTTCTACAAGGCTATCAATATAGTCTTGTGGATGCTGACGAAACTGATCCTTACTTGGGTCACAATATAAGCCTTGTGCCCAGCGCGGGTAGTTTACTAAATGGCTGGCAAGTTCTTCACCAGTCGCAACATCAACGAGTAATGCTCTTACCGAGTCTGACCCGTAGTCTAATCCCAACGTATAACGAGACATAATTACCTTTCACTAATTGCTTACTAACATTGTTAGTCATTATCTTTATTTGTATGATAATATCAACAATACCAGATTGTAAAGGTATTATAAAAATATTATTAACAGGATTATTTGCTGCTGGCGGGCGATTTATTGCGCAGTTTCTCTGGAAGATTAGATTGTTTTTTCAGCACAAATAATAGGTTAAAGCCACTACATTAACTTTTGTATGATAAGAATGAGATAACTATGTCTAGTCAATTAGAACAACTTAAAGCAGTGACAACCGTTGTTGCTGACACGGGTGATTTTGAAGCAATCAACGAATATAAACCGCAAGATGCAACAACAAACCCATCACTAATCTTAAACGCGATTCAAATTGAGAAATATCGCCCACTTGCTGCCGAAGCCGTATCATGGGCAAAAGCACAAAGCAGTGACGCAGCTGAAGTTGTAACAAAAGCAGCTGACAAGCTAGCGGTATTAATTGGCTCTAAATTAATGGAGCAAGTGCCGGGTTTAGTTTCAACAGAAGTGGATGCGCGTTTATCATTTGATACTCAAGCAACCATTGATAAAGCACTTGAGCTTGTTGCTCTATATAAAGAGCAAGGTATCGATACATCGCGCGTGTTAATCAAAATTGCTTCAACATGGGAAGGTATTCAAGCGGCTAAAGTACTTGAAGCACAGGGTATCCGTTGTAACCTAACGCTGGTATTTGCATTTGCTCAAGCACGCGCTTGTGCCGAAGTAGGTGCTTACCTAATTTCACCATTCGTTGGTCGTATTCTTGACTGGTACAAAGCACAAGATGCAAGCGCTGATTTCGACGGTGCTAACGATCCGGGCGTTAAGTCAGTCACGCATATCTACAACTACTTCAAAAAGCACGGCTACGACACGATTGTAATGGGCGCAAGCTTCCGTAACATCGGTGAAATCCAAGAACTAGCAGGTTGTGACCGTTTAACTATCAGCCCTAAATTACTTGCTGAACTAGCTGCAACTGACGCACCATTAACTCAAAAGCTATTACCAGCAACAGAAAAAGCAGACGCGCCAGCAGCCATGACCGAGCAGGCTTTCCGCTGGGAAATGAATGAAGATGCCATGGCAACTGAAAAGCTAAGCCAAGGTATTCGTCAGTTCGCAATTGACCAAGAGAAACTAGAGTCAATCTTAAGCGAATTAGTTTAAACCGATTGTTTAAGCAGCAAAAAGCCCGCAAACCAAAGTTTGCGGGCTTTTTTATTGCCTGCACATCATCACAAAGGCAGGCTTATCGTGTTGCGATTACGATAATTTTTAGCCAGTCACATTATTCAGCAAGTAATGCGTTTGCTTTTGCAACTAGGTTTGCCACTGTGAAACCAAAGTGCTCAAGCAGTACTGCGCCAGGCGCTGACTCACCAAATGTGTCCATACCTAGTACATCACCATCTTGGCCAACATACTTGAACCAGAAGTCACGGTGTGCAGCTTCAACAGCAATCTTTGGTGTACCCGCTGGTAGCACGCTTTGACGGTATGCTTTGTCTTGGCTGTCAAACTGATTCGTTGATGGCATAGATACCACGCGAACTTGCTTGCCTTGTGCTGTTAATTCAGCAGCAGCATTCACAGCTAGTTCTACCTCAGAACCCGTTGCAATAAGGATAAGCTCTGCAGCTTGTTCGCTATCAACAAGTACATAACCCCCTTTAGCAATGTCAGCAACTTGCTGTGCATCACGTGCCATCGCTTTTGTACCCTGACGGCTGAAGATCAGTGAACTTGGGCCTGTTTCTTTTAATAACGCTTGGCGCCAAGCTACCGCAGCTTCAGTTTCATCACACGGACGCCATGCAGTCATATTTGGTGTCATGCGAAGGTTAGCGATTTGCTCGATTGGCTGGTGAGTTGGACCATCTTCACCTTGACCGATTGAGTCATGGGTATACACAAAAATGCTCTGTGCTTTCATCAATGCTGCCATACGTACAGCATTACATGCGTATTCCATAAACATTAAGAAGGTTGCGCCAAATGGAATGAAACCACCATGTAATGCAATACCATTCATGATTGCGCTCATACCAAACTCACGTACGCCATAGAATACGTAGTTACCATCAGCTGCATCTTGTAAACCTTTTGCTTCTGGCCATAAGGTCAAGTTAGAACCGGCAAGGTCAGCAGAGCCACCCATTAATTCTGGAAGCTGGTTAGCAAAGAAAGTGATCGCATTTTGTGATGCTTTACGTGTCGCAATGTTTTGCATGTCGGCTTGGCATTTAGCAATGTACTCATCAGCTAATTCAGCGAAGTTAGCTGGTAATGCTTTTTCAAGAACACGACGTGTGTATTCTTTTGCTAGTTCAGGGTGTGCTTTGCTATAAGCTGCAAACTTTTGCTGCCATGCACCTTCAAGCTCTTGGCCTTTCGCTTGATTATTCCACTCGTTATAAACCTCTTGAGGAACTTCAAATGCTGGGTGTGGCCAATTTAGCTGCTCACGTACTGCAGCGATTTCGTCGTGACCCAGTGGTGCACCGTGACAGTCGTGGCTGCCTGATTTGTTTGGCGAGCCAAAACCAATCACTGTTTTACAACAGATTAGTGTTGGTTGCGTAGTATTGCTTTGTGCCGCTTCGATTGCACCCGCAATTGCATTCATATCGTGACCATCAACATCACGGATAACTTGCCAACCGTAAGATTCAAAACGTGCAGGTGTATCGTCGGTAAACCACCCTTCTACTTCACCATCGATAGAGATGCCATTGTCATCCCAAAATGCGATTAGCTTGCCTAGGCCTAATGTACCTGCCAGCGAACATGCTTCGTGCGAGATACCTTCCATTAAACAGCCATCACCCATAAAGCAGTAAGTAAAGTGATCAACAATATCAAATTGTGGCTTATTGAATTGCGCTGCTAAGGTTTTTTCAGCGATTGCCATACCAACTGCGTTAGCAATACCAGAACCTAATGGGCCTGTCGTTGTTTCAACACCCGGTGTGTAACCATATTCTGGGTGACCCGGTGTTTTAGAGTGAAGCTGACGGAATTGCTTAATATCTTCAATACTTACGTCGTAACCGCTAAGGTGTAACAATGCATATTGCAGCATTGAACCATGGCCATTCGATAACACAAAGCGGTCACGGTTAGACCAGTCTGGGTTTAATGGGTTATGACGGTGAAAGTTTTGCCACAATACAGCTGCAATATCAGCCATACCCATCGGCGCACCAGGGTGGCCTGAGTTAGCTTGTTGAACGGCATCGACAGCAAGTATGCGAATAGCATTTGCAGATTGAGAACTAGGCAGAGTCATCTTATTAGCTTCCTGTTAATATTATAATATAAATAATATCGCAAAAACTCACCCAAATAGCAACTTAATAAAGCGCTATGCCAGTAATGACGTGTATTTAGGCCCATTTTGTACCGCTAAGCGCAGGTTTTAACACCATTTTATTGTTAATAACTTTTTCTAACTAAAGAAATGAAAACACCGCTCAAAATAACCAAGCAAAAGTAGTGAAATATGCTTATTTATCAAGTAATTCCCTTAACTAATTTAGATTACAAGAGCCAGACCTTGCTACAATTTGGTACATTATTTCATTGTTCAAGCCATTAATAACGACTTAATGTTAACGAGACTTTTCATTTAGGTTGTTTATTTGTGACTGTTCTAGGTAGTTGCTCGCTTGGGCTACGAGTTTTATTTCTAATTAGTGCATTTTTCCTTTCACCAACGGCAAGTAGCACTAATTCTGCGTATTTAGCAGATGAAGGAGTAAGCCTTGGTGTAAGCTTAGGCTATGGTCAGCTCGCCAACCCGGTTTATAAAAAAGACGACATTCCTCTTTATGCCCTACCGCGTATTGAGGTATTCGCCGGTGACTTTTCATTTGCAAATACTCAGTTTGCTTGGACCCCCGTGTGGGGCAATAACTATCAAGTGTCGTTATTCACCCAACTTAATGAGGATGGCCTATATTTTACTAAGCATTCAGCTATATTAGCCGCGGTTAGAACAGCTAGCGGTCGCCCCTCAATGACGCCACCACCACCCGGTTCAGGTGTCGAAACACCAGTGGTGATAAAACGCCGCGGTGATATTACTAAAATATCAAAACGTAAACTGTCGGCCATGAGCGGTATTGAAGCAATCGTTGACTGGCAAAACTGGCGTTTTAGCGCGTATTGGTCAATGGAACTCACCAACTATCACAAAGGGTTACAAGGCGCATTGTCTGCACAGCGCTTGTTTTTATTTGATCAACATCTGGTTTTGCTCGGCGTAGAGTTACAGCATTTAAGTGCTGGTTTAGTGGATTACTACTATGGTAGTGCGTTGCAAGAAATGGGCGCTGGATTTAGCCCTTATTTAGGTCGCTCTAGTCAAAAATATAGCCTTAAAGCCAGTTACCAATATCAATTTAATCAACAATGGCAATTTATAAGCGATATAAAATACCAACGCTTATCATCAGGTATCGCCGATAGCCCCCTTATCAATGACAGCAACTTACTGTCTTTTTATGCTGGCTTTGCATGGAATTTCTAATGATGTTACTTAGCAAGCTTCTCTCATTTTTACTCATCTGTAGCCTCGTATATATCGACAGCACATTCGCAAAAGCAGGCTACATTGAAGTATCACCAGAAAACTGTGTGACGGCAGAGCAAGACTGTGTGATGGATGTCTCGATTAATTGGTACACCGAAGTCAGCAAAACAGTGTGCATTCGCGTTACTGATCAACAAATTAGACTATTCTGCCATAAACCAAGCCAAGGACAGAACTTTGCAATCACAGTGCAAAACAATCGCAACATTGTGTTAGAGCTACTCAGCGAACAGCTCGAACCCTTAGAAAGCACTGAAATTAGTTTATTCCACCAGCACGTAAAAAAACGTCGTCGTGATATCGCATGGAGTATTTTTTGATGAGCCAGCATACTATTTTATACATTGAAGATGATTTAAAACTTGCCCAGCTAGTTTCTAATTATTTAAGTAATCATGGTTATATCATTGAACATTTTGACAGTGGTTGCCATGCTTGTTACCAAGCAAGCAGTAAGAAATACGATTTAATTTTGCTAGATATTGGATTAGGTTCAGAAGATGGTTTTGAGGTATTTAAAGAACTAAAACAAGTCCAAGATACGCCAATTATTTTTATGACTGCAAGGCAGAGCCAAGTCGATCATATCACTGGCCTTGAACTAGGCGCCGATGATTACCTAACCAAACCCGTTTCCCCGTCAATTTTATTAGCGCGAATTAACAATACCATTCGCCGCAGCCTAGCTGTAAAGCCAACAAGTACCACTCACAACGCCCATAACATTCGCTTTGGTTCTTTAAGCATTAATACCATTCAGCGCGAGGCTTACTTGTATAGCCAACCACTTGAACTAACCAGTGCAGAGTTCGAAATACTGATCCAACTAGCTCAATCAGCTGGTCAGTTGGTCAGTCGAGACCAATTATTTGATGGCACCATTGGCCGTAAATACGATGGTCAAAGCCGCACTATCGATGGCCGCATTAGCCGCTTACGCAAAAAGCTCGGTGACGAAGCGGTGCCAGCACAAAAAATTGTAACTGTTTGGGGTAAAGGATATATTTTTTCTCCACAAGCATGGGGGTAATGCAGTTTGCTACGCCTATTTTGCTATTTGTATTTAACGCTAGCAGTTTGTCTAGGGAGTGCCGCTTGGTTACTAGAAACCTATTTTCCAAGCCCACCGAGCTACAGTACAGAACAGCAATTAGCAGAAAGCATCTTAAGCCTTACGCCCAATAATCCTGCTATTAAACACACACCTCTTGCAAACTTTTACCTTGGTGAACAACTACAGGCATCACTTTTAGCAGGTCAGGTAATTAGTGTTAACGATGCCAATAGCAACCTTTACTTTCATAAGTTAGCTGATGACAGGCACACCTTATTAAGCATTGGCCCCTACAGCCAGCCTGCTGATCAGGGTTATCAGTCTTTAGTGAGCCTACTGTTTTACTCTAGCCTTGCCTTAGCTGTGGTGATTTTTACAGGTCCACTGCTGTTTGACTTAAATAAGCTACGCAAAGCCAGTAGTAAAATATCTAACGCCGACTTTACAGCACAAGTGCACTTCACACGTTTTAGCCTGCTAAAGAGCATTGGCGATACTTTCGATAACATGGCATTAGCGCTTCATAACCGTAATCAAAGCCAGCGTGAATTAATCAATGCTGTTTCCCATGACTTTTTAACGCCTATATCGCGAGCTAAATTCGCCCTCGAAGCAGTCGTTGATAACAATGCTTATCGGCACAGTGTGTTGCAAGACATTATTGAACTTGAGCTATTAGTCGAAGAGTTTTTAACCTATGCCGAGCTTGAACAATGTGAACCCGCCTTGCTAGTGAAAGACTACTGCCCAGACGAACTATTACAGCCCTGCATTACTAAGTTCCAAAGCTATTGTCCTTTGGCTATTCGTCTTGACTGCGAATTAACAGCAATTTGCGTTGATAAACAAAGCTTTCAACGCTTATTGCAAAACTTACTCGGGAATGCGGTTCGCTTTGCTAAAACACAAATTCTTATCAGGCTTTCACAATGCAAAAACGGCACTTTGTTAGTGATTGAAGATGATGGTCCGGGGATCCCAGAACACAAGCGCGTCAGCCTTATGCAGCCATTTTCAAAAACCGCTTCGGTGCACCAAACAGGCTACCAAGGTGTTGGCCTAGGCTTATCAATCGTTAAGCAGCTGTGCCTGTGGAACAACGCCAAATTTAGCTTAGATAACGCACAAACCTTAAGCGGAGCAAGAGCAAGTATCCTATTTAGGCCCATCTTTCCTTTATAGAAATGTATCAATCTGTATCAAAGTGAACCATTTATTCACGCTTTATTGATGAAAACACATACATATTTAACTATTCAGCAAGGTTTTTAAGCGAAAAACCCAATATTTATAGCTTTTCGCCAAAACCGCTCGTTTGTTGGCTAAAAAAGATTTGTTATACCATAACATTTAGTTTGTCTTTCAATTCACATAACTACAAGCCAACTTGCTATTCCGCTAGGAATTGCCCCAAAAAAATAAAATCCATGGGAAGTTAGATCACATGTTCAATATGAAAAAAGTATCAGTGATGGTCGCATCTGCACTTTACTTAGGTGTAGGTACGTCTGCTGCTGCGCTAAATGACCAAGTATGGCCAGAACAGCCGGCAGGCTATGCGCCAAAACAAACCGTTAGCAATGAATTTGTGTGGGAAGAAAAGGTTAACAACACAGTTAAAAAACAAAGCCGCGTTTTCACACCAGAGAAAGATGTTAGTGGTATTCAAACTTATATCGTGCAACTAGACGATGCACCAATTTCGACTTACCAAGGTGGTGTTAAAGGGCTTGCGAGCACTAAAGATGTGGTAATGCAGACGCAACAAGCATCAACGCGCTCAACGCTTAATATGGCGCAGCCTGCTATTGCAACTTACGCTAACCACCTAGCAAGTAAGCGCCAATCAGTTGTTAATACAGCAATGAGCCAACAAGGCTTACAACTAAATGTTGAGCGCACATTTAATGTGACATTAAACGGTTTCACCACCAAAATGACACAAGATGAAGCGAAGCGCCTAGCTAAAGTGGCTGGCGTGAAGAAAATCACTCGCTCAAAAATCTACAGCCTAAATACCTTTAATACCATTGAACAAACAGGTGCTTCTGCACTTTGGAGCGCAAGTGCTAGCAATCCTAGCAGCAACAAAGGTGAAGGCACGGTTGTAGGTATCATAGATACAGGTATCAATACCGATCACCCATCATTCGCAGCAGTAGACGGCGATGGCTACACTCACACCAACCCACTAGGCGACAAGTACCTAGGTGACTGTGCAACCGCTGAATTTGCTGATCTGTGTAACGACAAGCTAATTGGTGTTTATTCTTATCCCGAGATCACCGCAGCTTATGTGGATTCGGTATTTGAAGAGACTCGCCCAGAAAATGGTGAAGACTATCATAGCCATGGCTCACACGTTGCTGGTACAGCAGCGGGTAATATCCTATACGATATTCCTTACAAACTGACTGAGTATGAAAGCCAATCATCAGGTTTAGAAACCAATGTAACTTTCCCGCAAGTATCAGGTATGGCACCCCATGCCAATATCATTTCATATCAAGTATGTTGGCCGGGTAATTCTGGCGACCCTTATGCAGGCTGTCCAACAAGCGCTATTTTAGCCGCCGTTGAACAAGCTGCTATTGATAATGTTGATGTACTTAATGCTTCATTAGGCGGTCTTGAAGAAGATCCATGGAGCGATCCAATTGAGCAAGCGTTCATGAATGCAGCCGAAAGTGGTGTATTTGTCGCTGTAGCGGCAGGTAACAGTGGCCCTGAGTATTCAACAGCCGATCACTCTTCTCCTTGGGTTACCACTGTTGCAGCATATAGTCCTGCAAGCAAAGTTAACTTTGGCAATAAACAACTTAAAAACTTAACTGGTGGTGATAATTCAGCGCCTGGTCCTTTTGAAGGTGCTGGTGTCAACTTTAACGAGTTAACAGGTTTAATTGTTGCTGCGACTGATTTTGAAAATCCGAATGAAAGTTCTAGCTATGCACTTGCTAACTGTGACAAACCATTCCCTGAAGGTACATTTGATTTAGTTGATGATCCTGCAACCGCTATTGACGAAAGCGCACAAGATGTCATTGTGGTATGTAAGCGCAGCTCTTATCCGTTATATTCTAAATCATTAAATGTACAAGCGGGCGGTGCTGAAGGCCTCATCGTGTATAACCAAAGTGCCTTTTATGATCGCTATACTATTCCTTCTATTTCCTACCCAATCCCTACAATACATATAAAAAATGTTGATGGTACAAGCTTACTAGAATGGTTGAGCGTAGGCGACAGCCACGTAGGCACCATTGAAGCAACCGAGGGCACCGTAGACGCAGTGGATAAAGACCGCATTGCTTATTTCTCTGGTCGTGGTCCATCATACTTTGGCTTTGATACTTTACTCGTTGATGTAGCAGCCCCTGGGGTCGATATTTACGCACCATCATCAGACGATCAACCGTTTACAAATAATCCTGCAACTTCAGATTGGCAATCTATGTCTGGTACATCAATGGCGAGCCCACACGTTGCAGGCGCGGCAGCATTGTTAAAACAATCTCATCCTGACTGGTCGCCAATGCAAATTCAATCTGCATTGATGTTAACTGCAAATAATCAGCTAGGAGTTGCTCAATACTTAAACAACTATGCAGACGATGGCTTTGATGCAGCACTTGCTGAAATGGGTGCGGGTAAAATGCAAGTTGAGCGAGCAGATAAAACAGGCTTATTGCTTGATGAAAGCATTGCTAACATGGCTGCTGCAAACCCAAGTCTTGGTGGCCGCGAAAAAGCATTAAACACGGCTTACATGGTTGATAATGACTGCGGCTTTAAATGTACATTTATCAGAACCTTTACAGCAACTGAAGACGCAAGCTGGACTCTACATACCGAAAATTGGATTGGTAACAGCAAAATAACGGTGGAGCCAAGCAGCTTTGATATCAGGGCTGGCGAAACACAAAGTATCATTGTTACTGTGGAAGCAAGCCAACAAGCAACGCCACAAGAGTTAATTGATTACACGGGCAATCAAGGTCAAGTCGTCATGACTTCTAATAACCCTGAGTCACCGATTCTAGAGATGCCAGTGTGGACATTTGCCGGTGACACCGGTTTACCTGAATTTATTCAAATTGACGCACACCGACGCTCTGCAACAATGAAAGTAGGACCTTTCAATACGGGTGAAATAAGCAACTTAACAACACAGTCATACGGCTTAGTAAAAGGTCAGGTTGAAACAGTACACCTATTCAACGACACCACACCAGGCGACCCATTTGATAGTGTTGATGTCGACGGTGAAGCTGTAAACAACAACCACATTCAGTGGACCACTGTACCAGAAGACGCAAAAATGCTGAGCGCCAGTGTTATGAATGAACAATCTCGCGTATTGGTATTTATGGGTAAAGATAGTAATGGTGATGGCATTGCGTCTTTTGAAGAAACGCTATGTATGTCAACTAGCTACACCCTAACTAACTTCTGTAACATTGTAGACCCTGAAGCAGGTGAATATTTTACTCTGTATATGAACTTGCAAAACTACGATTACGGTGAAGTAGATGAAGGAATAGAAGTTTCATTTGCAACCGCAATTACAACCTCTGACAATGGCTCACTTACTGTGACAGGACCAAGTAGCGTAGCAGGTTACGATAACTTTGAGCTTGACCTTGCATACAATTTACCTGATATGGAAGTAGGAGATATCTACTTCGGTGGCTTTGATATCGGTAGTAATCCAGAAGATATTGGCAATCTTGGTTTTGTACCTGTGATTATCGAGCAAGTTGATAAGGACGTTACTTTTACGGCGAGCAAAGAAAAAACATTTGTCGGTGATTTAGTCGACTTTGAAATTAGTGTCATTGCCAATAATGAGGATGAAGCACGTCAATTTGCGCTCAATACAGAATTCCCTAATGGGATCAATATTATACCTGATAGCCTTGTTGCAACACACTCAACGCCTGTTGAACCAGTGTTAGATAACAATATGCTTTCGTTAGTAGGCATACAAGAAACCACAAAAGATGTAGGCCGAAATTATAATATTACTACCAATATCACCGATGAAATGTGCTCATTAACCGCGGCTCATTCGCCTGATCCTCACTATTTAGAGCTAAGAGAACTTGGCTGGCGAACACTTGAGGGAGTTGAAGGTCAATATTACAATGAGTTTGAGTACTCGTTTAAAGAACTAATGAACACAGATCTAGATGTGTCATTTCCATTTTTTAATAAGTATCACTTTGATGCTATAAAGCTCAACCCCGCAGGCTTAGTAACATTTGGTTCGCAAGGTCGCACATCACCATTTCATGTTGACCTACCAGAAGGTTACACTCAGCCGCCTCCGCCGCCATACCTTATCGCTCCTTTCTGGGTTGGTGACAACATGATCCCAGAGCGTGTGGACGGTGGTTATGGTAATTATGATGCCAATGCGGGTATCACCCCTACTTACACAGTTTCACGTGAGTGGTTAGTACTTGAATGGGATAACATTCAACGCAGCAACACCGAAGGTCAACTTATTGATGTAGAGATGTTTATGCGAATGGGGATTGATTATGAACCAGGTGAGTATGAGCTACTATTTGCGTATGACAATATTAATCTAGCCGATGCTCAGGGCTCTATTGGCCTAAAAGCCGCTGATGGCAGAGCCTTCATAAGTGGTGACATACCCATAGATTTAAATATCGGTAACAAGCTAGGCTTTAATAATATGGATGAAGTCTTACACGACGACCTAGTTGTATGTCTTGACTACACAGGCCCTGAAATCTCTAAGTTTGACGTAAAATTCCAGGCTTATATTGGTGAACAAGCAGCAAACCAAACTCACCAACTAACCTTAGTGAACGGCTTAGAAGGTGCAGATGATGAAACCATCACCCTTGAGCTTGAAGTTATCGGTAACCTAGAAATGGCAGGCTTAACTGATATGTCGGTCGCAGAGAACGAAACGATTAGTTTTGACGTGCTTTATGCTGACGAAAACCAAGTGAGCAACCAAATCGAGGTGTTAGGTGAAAACTTCACGTATGAAGTATCTGGTCACACTTCAGGTAGCACTGTGACTATTACACCTGCGGCGCACTTCCATGGTGATATTGATGTAACAGTAAAGGTTAGCGACAACGTTAACCCAACTGATGCAGCAATGAGCTCATTTGTATTATCAGTGATGTCTGATGGTGAAGAGCTTGGCTGTACTGACAGCTCAGCAACTAACTATGATGAAAACGCCAATACTGACAATGGTAGCTGTACTTTCCCTGAGGCAGTAATCCCAGAGACAGAAATTGAAAAAGACAAGAAATCATCAAGCGGTTCATTCGGCTGGTTACTACTAGCAGTTGCACCACTGATGGCACTTCGTCGTAAAAGATCTCAGATTAACTAAGGACGAGTTAATTAGGATAGTTAAGTAATGCCGATATGCTTAGCATATCGGCATTTTTCGTTATAAATACTTTAACCAAGGCTTGTTAGCCTTACGCTTGTATTCACTAAACTTCTTGGTTGGCCAGTAAAGCCCTATTGCCAGCAACAAAGTAATAAACCAAATATCTGATATATCACTGACTCCTAAATATTGTCCTTGATTTGCCCCCCAGATCAGCATGCCTATTTGATACATAAATAGCAGTACATAGAGGTGGAAAATATAAAAGAACATAGGCACAGAACCATACACTCGGAGCGCATTCGTAAAGCGGTTGAGTGGTCTTTCAAATAACCACAAGCCTACAAACATGCCTGCTAACGTGATCAGCAAAAAGCTCAGTGACGGTGGGTACTTAGTCACGTTAAACACCGACATCATGGTTTCGGTTGTGGTACTAAACGTTTGCCATGGCAAAGTTTCACCATAAATATTAAAACCACGCAGCAGCGCAAATAATCCCACACATAACAGCGCTAACAGCAGTAATGCTCGTTTACGTGAATCCGCCGATTGAGTATGCGCATATAAAGGACCTGCACAGTAACCCAACAAAATTACGCCAATCCAAGGCAGCACTGGGTAGCTAATTTTGACGTCGATTAAACCGCCTTGTGATAGATAGCCTCGGTCATGCAAAATCGTCCACAGCGAGTAACCAAACTCATCGGGCGTAAAGCTGATTGGCGTCAGTAAGTTGTGACCAAATACAATAACTAAACCAAGCACCAGCAATAGGTTGCGTGGCAGCTTAATCAATGCTGCTAACACCAGCATACAAAGGCCAATCGCCCACATCACTTGTAGCCAAATGGTGTGGTAGTAACCCATCCACGAAAAACAAATCAGTGTCACTTCAAGGGCGATTAAAAACAGCCCTCGCTTGATTAAAAAGCTTCGTGCTGAACGCGCCACGCCACTTGCTGGATGACTATAAAGCCACGCCGACAAACCGGTTAAAAAGATAAAGGTTGGCGCACAAAAGTGCGCAGCAAAGCGGCTCCAAAAAAGCCCCGGCGAAGTTGTATCAACCACCATGGGATCGGCCACCTGCATGTGCAAGAAAAATCGCTCTCGCACATGATCAAGTAACATCAGCAGAATAACGACACCACGCATGATGTCGATACTGTGAATACGGCTTTTAACTTGCTCAGAAGTCATAACTTACGCCAAGTTTAAATTGCGTCGGCGCACCCGGGTAGGCCCACAATGCATTGTAAGAACTGGCAATATACTGTTCATCAAACACGTTATCAACATTCAATGATACCGTAGTACGTTCAGTCGCTCGCCATTTAGCAAATAAACCAACCGTTTGGTAACTCGGTAAACGGAAAGTGAGATCAGCTGGGTCACCTAAGCGGTCAGACACATATTGATAATGACCACCAATCTTTATTTCTTGTGCGAATAGATTTAGGTCATGGTTTAAGCCAATCGAAAGGTTATTCTTTGGTACGTTCACAAGCGGACTGCCCTTAGGAATTGGCACTAACCAGTCAACATTTAGACTGTCTGTTGCAGTCTCGGCATCCACATAGGCATAAGATAGGTTGTACTCGGTATTGTCACCCAATGAACCTGTTAAATCTAACTCAAAGCCTGTGCTATTTGCTTTACCTACAGGTGTTGAATAACCCACATTTACTGGATCTGCCACCAGCATGTTGCTCTTGCTCGCATCAAAATAAGCAAGCGTACCGCTGATATTGGCGTAGCTAAATTTAATACCCACTTCAAACGAGTCACTTTCTTCAAAACCGAATGGATTACCTTCGGCATCGGTGCCACTCAGTGGTAAAAAGCCTTCTGAATAGCTTGAGTAAAGGTTAACGTCGTCATTAAATGCGTAAACCACACCAAAACGTGGACTAATGCGGTTTTCTTTGCTGTTTGATGCCACACCAGACTTAGTTTCAAAAATATCTTGTTCAATTTCATCAAAACGCAGACCTAACATCACTTTTAAGTTATCGGTTAGATCGAGCTGATCTTGCAGATAAATACCGTACGCATTTTGTTGTTCGTTATTTTCGTACTGCATGCCCACTTCAGGGCCTTCAGTAGTGCTGTACTCTGGCTCATAAATATCAATGGTGTAAGTGCCATTACCACCACGGTAGCGATAAAGTCCAGTGCGCAGCTCATAGTCGTAACCATCAACACCAATTAGTACATGGTTAGTAATACCGGCAACATCAAAGTGACCGCTTAATTCAAAGCGCAACGATAAATCATCAGATTCATAGTCACGGTATCTGTGTTGGCGAGTTAAGGTTCTGCCATCATCAAATAATGACTGGCGCGATGGTGACAGCTCAGCATCTGACGAATAACCCGTTAACGTTGCAGTACGATAACTCGCACCTAATAACACGCTCCAATCTTGGTTTAGATCGTTGCTGTAATTTAATTGATGGCCGCGCGAGTGCACCTTAGTTGGTGCATCATTTGGGTTACCTAAAAAACGTGACTCAGGCACGGTATCAAAATCACCATTTAACACCACAATACCGCGGTCATACATTTGCTGTTGGTCAACATACTCAAACTCATAAGTCAGCGATGAGTTATCGTTGATTTGATAATAAAGCGAAGGCGTAATAACAAATTTGTCGTGGTGTACATAGTCTCTGAAGCTGTCGCTATCTTGCCATGCGCCATTAATACGAAACGCTAAATCATCTGTTAGACCATTGGTGTAATCACCTTGAATGCGCTTGTGATCATCGCTACCCAACTCAGCCTGAAGTTGCCCTTGCTGATAAAACTGTGGCTTTTTAGTAATAATGTTTACGGTACCACCCGGCTCTGAGCGGCCATAGAGTGCTGAGCCTGGCCCTTTTAATACTTCAATGTATTCAATGTTAGATACATCACGCGGGCCTGCAAAGCCGCGACCACCACTAAAACCGTTAACTAAATACCCAGACGGCATATTTTCGTTTCCTGACAAGCCACGAATTGAATAGCTATCCCACAGCGCGCCACCATTATTCTTGCGAGTAATACTGGCAGAAAAATCCAGTGCATCACGAAACTTAGTAACACCGTTATCAGTCATCATGTCTTTACTTAATGTGGTGATCGACTGCGGTAAATCTTTTGTTGGAATATCACCACGAAACGCCTGTTTGTGTTCAATGGTGATTGTTTCGATATCGCTGTTATCAGCTGCATGTGTATTCGCTGCAAACGCCGCAGCTAAAGCTAAACTTAGTGTTGAGTACTTCATAAGGTCTGATTATAGAAATTAAGCAAAATGATTTGTTATAAAATAACACAAATAAAAAATAGGTTATAGTATAACAATGCATTTTATTGCTAATTTTTAACCCGTCATTTTGACTACTACTTAACACACGACTTCGACAAAAGAGTGAAGCCATAGCCATGCGTGAAGAGCATTCAGAACAAGCCTGCGAGTAAACAATAAAATTGCCATGTAGATACTTGAGCCAATGCCAGCTATTGCCTACAATGGCGCACAATTTATTCAATGCAGATCGCGACTATGACTGATACACAAAAACCAGAATTACCAAACCAACTTTCTATCAACCCACGTAGTAAATTTTATGTGGAAGAAGTTTTCGAGCATGAAATTGGTGTAAAACTTAACGGCAAAGAGCGTTTTGACGTTGAAGAATACAATATCAGCGAAGGCTGGATCAAAATCGCTTCACCAAAAGCGCTTGATCGCCGTGGCCAACCTTTACTATTAAAAGTAAAAGGGACTGTAGAAGTATTCTACAAGTAAATCAGTTTTACTGAACAAGCGTGTTGGTCAATCACTTATTGGCCGACAAGCTTGTATGTAGGGCCTGCTTATAAACTTCTATTGCGGGAATAAAGGCGGTGATCACCGCTGCAATCGTTATCATCAACACTAATTCAAGTATCTGCCGATTAAAAAGCTCTCCAATTAAAGTCATCAGTTAAACACTCATTACTCAATTTTATTCTGCAACCTATCGCTGTTCGCTAGGACAAGGGCAGTGTTCATCTACTTTTGTATTACATAAGCGAAAATTAAACCAATGCCCTGCAATCACAAATAATGAACCTAATAAGGTCAGCACTTTCTCGCCAGCTTCACCAATGATATTTTCGCCTAATACTACAGCCGACAATAATAGAGCAAGACCCACAATCCCCAGTATTAATAATTGATATCGTTTATGTTTTTTACACCCTAAAAATAGCGCTAATAAGCTACTTGGCAACACAGCTGCCAACATCCAAAAATGAAATTGTTCATTACCTAAACCCAGTGCAGCGGCACTTGGTAATAAAACTAATAATACTGGCACAGCTAAGCAGTGAATCGCACACATAGCTGATAACCCGATGGCAAACTTATCCATCATTAATTGTAATTTCACTGAAAAATTCCTAAAAAATAGAACACATGAATTAAAAAAAGTGCATCAAGCAAGTTTAGCTTGGCACTCACTACATACTCCCATCATTTCAAATTGCTTTGTTTGTGAGGTAAAGCCCACATCAGCAAAGTGAGGGAAAAGCTTTGCAACATCACTTTGTGAAACCGCTAAAGTCTCCACTTTTTGGCAATGACGGCAAATCAAAAACAAAGAAATCTCACGCTTAAGAACCTCACTGTCGGTACCGTAAGCAATATATTTGTTAGCACTATTAAGCCTGCGAACAAGGTTTACCGACTCCAAAAAGCTCAAGATTCGATAAACAGACATAACAGATACACTAGAGCTTGTGCGCAGCTTGTAGCAACTGGCCAACTCGTATGCTGATAGCGGCACGTCTGTGGTTAGTAATATTTGCAGTATCTGCTTGCGCTGAACGGTGAATTTTCTGCCATGCTCAAGGCAAACCTGCTTTGCTTTATTAAGTGTGCTGGTTAATCGCTGTTTATTCATGCGGCCACTCAATATAAGGCTTTGTTGCAGTCAGCTCTGCTATACCTTGCGCTTGCTCTGTGATCCACTGCGCCTCGATAACAGATATGGCTTCAGTCCATGCAAATAGAGTCACAGTGACTTTAGAAACGGGCTTATCACAGCTAAACGAGTATTCAACTTCAAGGTCTTGATGTGAATGATGAGTGTGATGCTCAAATGGGTTTTCAAATTTAGCATGAATAAGCTTACATTCGCCGTTAAATGTCACTAGCTGCTGTGAATTTGCTAATTGGGCTAATGTTTTTTTAATAGTTTGCTTTTGCTCAGCTGTCTCGGGCTGATGCTCAAAGCCAAAAATATCTCCAGCCGGTAAAATGAACTTAACCTGCCATTTATCTTGATCATGAACCACAAAAAGCACTCCCTCACCATGTGAATGGTGATGGTGTTGATGCCCTTGAGCTGAAAAAATACATCCAACCATAAAGCATATCACTGCCAACTTTGCTGCTTTCATAACCCGAACCACTCCATTTACCTCACTATAAATATGCTGTTACAAAAAAGAATAAAACTCATTCATCGATTCACACTTGATACATTATAACAATTAAAGCACAATTGATACATTATAACGTACTAAAAGAGTGGTAACTAATGAATAACATATCAAAAATAGCTGTCGTCATAGCGACGTTATTACCAGCCAGTGTCTTGGCGCAATCAATCAAAGGCGTTGTGTTAAATAACCAAGGCAAAGCGGTTGCAAATGCCACCGTTGACCTTGAAGGCTCTGATCAAAAAGTAACAACCAATGACAAAGGTGAGTTTGAAATCAGCGGCTTAAATAACGGCTTAAAAGAGCTACATATTTCAGCGCCAGGTTATGCTCACTTACATCGAGATATCACACTTGCCAATGACCAAGACCACAGCGCAACCTTTAATCTAAAGCGCTCACCGATTGAAGTGATTGATGTTGAAGCAACGCCGATTCATATGTCAGCGATGGAATCTGCCTCACCTGTTAGTGTGTTATCTGGCGAACAATTACGACGCCAACAAGCATCAACGCTTGGCGATAGCCTCGAAAAGCTGCCTGGCGTTAACACAAACTTTCATGCCAAGGTTGCCAGTACCCCTGTGATCCGTGGTTTAAGCGGCCCACGTGTTTTAATTACGCAAAATGGCTTAGATGTCAGTGATGTGTCACGTGTTGGCCCTGATCACTCAGTGGCATCTGAAGCATCAACAGCGCAGCAAATTGAAGTATTACGTGGCCCAGCAACTCTTTTTTATGGCAGCGGTGCAATTGGTGGTGTCGTCAACGTAGTTGATAGTCGCGTACCAACAGACAGCACAACACGTGGTGAATGGAACCTAGAACATAACTCTGTAGATGAGCAAAAAGTTGCTTCGTTTAATGCCACCACAGGGACAGAGTCATTTGCCTTTTATGCTGATGCATTCTGGCGTGAATCAGACGATTACGAAGTACCTGTTGCCGCCGATATTGACGACACAGAGCACAGCTCAAAGTACGTAGTAGAAAACAGTAATGAAGACTCAGATGGCTTTACTTTAGGCACTAGCTATTTATTTGAGCAAGGTTACCTTGGTGTTGCGGTTGAGCAGTTTAACCGCCAATACGGTATTCCTGGCCATACTCATGGTGAAGAAGAAGAGCATGAAGGACATGACCATGAAGAGGAGCACAGCGAAGAAGAAGCCGTTTTTGCTGATCTTGAACAAACCAAAGTTCAGCTACTTGGTGAATACAATATCGACAGTGAATGGCTAAGCAAAATTAACTTACGTGCGGGCCACACTGACTACGAACACGCTGAAATCGAACACGGTGCAGTAGGCACAACCTTCAAAAACGAAACCAATGAGCTGCGCGTTGACATTCTGCATAGCCAATTTGATGAGTGGAATGGTGGCGTTAGCTTTCATTACAAAAAAAGTGATGTAGAAGCACAAGGCTCTGAAGCCTTCACCCCTCCGTCTGTTACTGAAAGTATTGCTTTTGCAATTATGGAAGAAAAGCATTTTGGCGATTTTTTAGTGCAATTAGGTGGCCGTGTTGAGCGAGTTACTATTGATGCTAACAATGTGCTTTTACCAGACATTGGCGCCCATGCACATGATGAAGACGGTGATGAGCACGACCACGGTCATGATCATGGACACGAAGAATCAAACTACACACGTGTATTTGATGTCGCCCAAGAGTTTACACCGGTAAGCATATCAACAGGGGTGGTATGGGATTTTACACCGGGTTATAACCTAGGTTTATCGGTATCGCGTTCTGAACGTGCTCCATCTGCTTCTGAGCTGTTATCTTTCGGCCCACACATTGGTACTGCAACTTATGAAGTTGGTGCGCTATTTGACACTCATGATGGTCATTTTGAGCTTTCAGAAGACGCTATCGATTTAGAAACGGCAAATAATATCGACCTGACATTCCGTAAAACCGAAGGTGATATTGGCTTTATCTTCAATGCGTTTTACAACCAAGTAGATAACTATTATTACCAGATCAACACAGGTCTATACGCAGAAAGTGGCCATGATCACGACCATGGCGACGAACATGCTCACGAAGATGAGCACGATCATTCATCTGAACTACCGGTTTATTTATTTAAAACAGACGACGTGGTTTTACATGGTTTTGAAGCGCAAGTTGCTTGGCAGTTAACCGACGAATTTAAAGTCGACTTATTCTCTGATTATGTACGCGCTCGCCTAAAAGACGGCGGAGATTTACCGCGTACTCCACCACTGCGTTTTGGTACTGAGTTTAGCTATCAAACCGAAAACCTAACGGCAAATATTCACGTTACGCGCTACCAAGAGCAAGACCGCATAGCACAAGAAGAAACCACAACAGACGGCTACACCCTTGTTGATGCCAGTATTTCTTATGACTTATCGGTATTGAACCAAGACGTCTCACTTTACCTAAAAGGCACTAACTTAACGGACACAGAAGCCCGCGTTCATAGCTCATTCTTAAAAGATATTGCACCACGTCCTGGGCGTAGTTTTGCGCTTGGTGTTCGCGGCTACTTCTAAAACAAAATTACAAATAAAGGAAACCTACATGACACACTTATTTAGATTAAAACTATTGGCACTGGCAATTAGTAGCACCCTGATCACCGCATGTGGTGATGCAGAAACAAATATTGTTGAGAAAGATCCTATTGAGGTTCCAGACGACGGTGGTGATGACCATGATCACGATCATGACGATGGCTATACCATTGACTCAATGGGTCGTTTAGCGGTTTTAGCAGCAGATAGCAACGAAGCGAATATTTTTGATTTAGATGACGACTCGTTACTAGAAACGTTTTCGCTTACTCATGAATCAAGCTCACTAAATGTTTCACCAAGCTACCGTTATGCGGTTATTGCTAACCGTAACCAAGATTACTTAGGTTTTATCGATGGCGGTTTATGGCGTGAAGATCATGGCGAGCATTTACATGACTATAAACAAGGTCCAGCATTTAGTGACTACGAGCTAACAACTGGCAGCCGCCCTACTCACATCGTTAAACATGATGGCCAAATGGCCGTGTTTTACGATGGGAATGCCGACGCAGGTACAGTTGCTTCTGTAGAAGTGTTAACCGATAACGACATTACTAACGAAACCGCGACACTTGCTGGTATTCAGTACGACATCAATATGCACGGTGTTGCAGAGCCACGTGGCGAGCACCTAGTTGCAACCTTGCGTCGTGCTGATAGCGAAAGCACTTCAAACGCTAAAATCCTGCCGGATCAAGTGGGTGTTTTCCACCTTCATGACGGTGAATATGAGCTTGAACAAACATTTGAAGTTACTTGCCCAGATTTACACGGTGCAGCGCAAAACCATGATTATGTAGCATTTGGTTGTGGTGACGGTGTACTAATAGCCCACCAGCATGACGATGAATACCATGCAGAAAAAATCGCCAATATAGATGCGCTAGGTGATACACGTATTGGCACATTATATGGCCATGAAGGTAGCGAAAGCTTTATTGCAATTGCATCGGGTGTACTTGTAAGTATCAATCCAAGCGAAGCTGAAATGGAAGTGCTTGAGTGGCAACTTGATGAAGGCGCAAGTGCTGTATCTTACTCATTCTCAGCAAGCGGAGAGCACTTTTTAGTACTTGATAGCTTAGGCTTTTTAAACGTGCTTGAAGCCCATGAGCACGACGGCCACATGCACTGGGAACTTGCTGGTAAAGTAGATATCACTGAAGAAGACGTAACAACAATGCCAGAAGGCATGAACTTCAGCATGACTGTGTCACAAAATAGTGAGTTTGCTTACGTTGCTGATCCTATCGCTCAGCACGTACTTAAAGTACATATCGAAGACCTTGAAATTGAAGGTGATCTTGAACTGACTTTTGCACCAAAAGCCATCACTTGGTTAGGTATCGCAGAAGAAAGTGACGATCACGACCACTAAGAAGTTGTGTTTTATGGTATTACATAGCTCGCAAAGGTTGGCATTTAGTGCCAACCTT
Organism: Pseudoalteromonas sp. S2721; assembly: GCF_005887425.1. Classification (NCBI taxonomy): domain Bacteria; kingdom Pseudomonadati; phylum Pseudomonadota; class Gammaproteobacteria; order Alteromonadales; family Pseudoalteromonadaceae; genus Pseudoalteromonas; species Pseudoalteromonas sp. S2721. Next base: position 8,888 of record NZ_PNCZ01000055.1, on the reverse strand, counting down.
TTTTTATTCATATTTTGTAACAGACTTTCATCGCAACTGCATCGCTATTTAAAACTGAATTGTTATGATGTAACAGTTCCCAGAATAGGATGTAATCCCATGAAAAAACTAACAACGTTGGCACTGGCCATGGCTGCGACACTGGCACCTTGGGCATCAGCTTACGAAACTAAAGACACGCGTTTACTGCGCTTTCCAGATATTCATAACCAAAACGTTACATTTGTGTATGGTGGCGATATTTACATTGCTAATACGCAAACAGGCGAGAGCAAACGCTTAACCGACCATATTGGCTTTGAAACCTTCCCTAAGTTTTCACCTGATGGTAAACGCATTGCCTTTGCAGCCGAGTACAATGGCAGCCGCCAAATTTATGTAATTAACAGCGATGGTTCAGGCTTAAAACAACTGACTTACTACAACGATGTTGGCCCAATGCCACCACGCGGCGGTTTTGATTATCGTGTTCTCGATTGGACACCAGATGGCAAAAATGTAGTATTCCGTGCTAACCGCACACCGTGGGGTAAACGTATGGGTCGTCCATATAGGGTGCCTGCTGACGGTGGCCTTGAGCAGCCTCTGGCTATTCCAGAAACCGGCGGCGGTATGCTTTCGCCAGATGGTAGTAAATATGTTTACACGCCTATTGACCGTGAATTTCGTACTTGGAAGCGCACCCGTGGTGGTCGCGCACAAGATGTCTGGGTTTACGATCTAAAAAACAATACCTCAGAGCAGCTAACTACTAACCGCGCTACCGATCAGCAACCAACCTGGGTTGGCGACAACATTTACTTTGTATCTGACCGTGATTACACCCTTAACCTGTATCAATACCAAAAAGGCGCAGAGCCTAATAAGCTGACCAACCATAAAGACTTTGACGTACTGTGGCCATCAGCTGGCCCAAATGCTGTTGTTTATGAAAATGGTGGTTTCCTTTATCGCTTTGATCCAAAAACTCAAAAAAGCAGCAAGCTGAGCATTAACATTGCTGGTGTGCGTCAATACGCAATGCCGTACACAAAAAATGTGAGTGACTTTATCGACTCAATGTCGATTTCTCATGATGGTAAGCGTGCACTCTTTACTGCCCGCGGTGAGCTATTTAGCGTACCGGTTAAACAAGGCCCAACACGTAACTTATCTTACACAGCAAAAGGCCGCGAAATTGACGCAAGTTGGTCGCCAAATGGCCGTTATATTGCTTATATGAGCGATGAAAGTGGCGAATACGAAATTTACTTAAAAGACCGCAGTAAAAATAATGCCACCAAGCAGCTAACCAGCAACGGCACTATTTGGCGTTTTACACCTATTTGGTCACCAGATAGCTCAAAACTATTATTTGCAGATAAAAACCACACACTCTGGTGGATAGATGCAAAATCAGGTAAACAACACAAAATTGATACCAGCATCTACGATGAAGAAGGCATTCGCCAATATACTTGGTCGCCAAATAGCGAAGACATTGTGTATGTGAAAAACAATGAAAACCGCTATGCCTCACTGTGGCACTACAATGTTGATAAAAAGAAAGTGACTCGCTTAACGGATGAAATGACCAATGAGCAAAACCCAACTTTCTCTCCTGATGGTCAATACCTGTATTTTAGTTCTGAGCGCGACTTTAATTTAGCCTTTAGCAGCTACGAGTTTGACTACATGTTTAATCGTGCAACGCGTATTTATGCCGCAGCCGTAAATGACAGCATCAAACCACTTATCGCACTACAAAGTGATGAAACAGCGATCGTCAGCGATAAACAAAAAGATGACGACAAGAAAGCTAAAAATACCCTGCAAAGCAGTGACTTTATGCAGCGTGTAACCGCTTTAAATGCGCCAGCTGGAGATTATCGCGGTTTAACGGCAGTAAAGGATGGCGTGCTAACACTGGCTAATGGCGGCCTACAATTGATAGGCACAGCTCACGACAGCGAGCTTGAAACCGTGGCTAAAGGGGTTCGTAGTTATACTATTTCGAGCAACGGTGAACACCTGTTAGTACATGCGGGTAACGATTACAGCTTAATTGAGCCTAAAGCAAAACAAGACCTAGCAGCGAATAAGCTAGATCTTAGTAACATGACCTTAAAAATTGAGCCACAAATTGAATGGCAGCAAATGTATGTTGAAGGCTGGCGTACATTACGTGATTGGTTCTACGATGAAAACCATCACGGCCAAGATTGGGACGCAATTTTAGCTAAGTATCAACCTATGGCTGATGCAATCTCACACCGTAGTGACCTAGATTACATTCTCAGTGAAATCGCAGGTGAAATTAACTCAGGCCACATTTATGTGCAGTCGGGTGATATGCCAAAAGCAGAGCGTAAAAAGCACGGCTTATTGGGTGCAAAACTTGCCAGCGATCCATCAGGATACGTAAAAATTGAGCAGATCTTCCAAGGTGAAAACTGGCATGAAGACTTCCGCTCACCACTTGGCACAACAGGGGTAAAAGCACATAACGGCGACTACATCATTGCCGTAAATGGCCGCTCAGTAAAAGACGTCGCTAACTTCTACGAACTACTAGAGAACACTCAAGGTGAGCAAGTTGAGTTAGTTCTTAACAGTAAGCCGCGCAGCAAAGGTGCATGGCAAGTTACCGTTAAGCCTGTAGCCAGCGAGCAAGGTTTGCGTTATTTAGACTGGGTTAACTCTCGTGCAGCCTACGTTGATAAGCTATCAAATGGCCGAATTGGTTATGTTCACTTACCAAATACAGCCTACGAAGGTAACCGCGCCATATTCAAAAACTACATGCCGCAAACCACCAAAGACGCCATGATTATTGATGACCGATACAATGGCGGCGGCTTTATTCCTGAGCACATGATCACCTGGCTTGCCCGTAAACCGCTTAACTATTGGAAGCGCCGCGGTGTTGAGCCAACGAAAACACCACAATTTGCTCATGATGGTCCAAAAGCCATGCTGATCAATGGTTACTCAAGTTCTGGCGGTGATGCTATTCCTTACTACTTCCGCCAAGCGGGGTTAGGTAAGCTTATTGGTACCCGTACTTGGGGTGGATTAATTGGTATTTCAGGTAACCCAAGCCTTGTCGATGGCGGCCAAGTTATCGCGGCAACATTCCGCATTTTAGATAACGATGGCAACTGGATCATCGAAAACGAAGGTGTCACTCCAGATATCAAGGTTGTTGACCGCCCAGAGTTAATCTACCAAGGTAAAGATCCATCGATTGAACGTGCCGTAGAAGAGCTATTAAAAGAGCTAAAAGACAACCCGAAAAAGCCACTCACCGTGCCACCAGCACCGACTGACTTTTAATTCTTAACTGGTTGTTAAAAAGCAAAAAACCCCGCTGCAATGCGGGGTTTATTTTTACTAAATATCTAATATTCAAACTTGTATATACAAACTAATACACATTACTTGTTCTAAATTTTTGGTGCAGTTTAATATTTATCCAAACTAACACAACGTGAAAAGTGTGCAATTAAGCGCCTATGGGTTGTCATCTAGAGAAAATTTGAGCAATCAAAAATGCCTTAAAAATAATAACAAGAGTGACTGCAAGGTTACTCAAAAAGGATACAGCTCATGTTAGCAGCGCAGCTGAACTACCAAAAGCGATTGATGCCGCCTTTCAATCTGCGGTGAGTGCGAAAACTGTGCCGGGCATTACTGTCGCGGTGACTGTGGTTAAAAACGTTAATGGTGATAACAGCGCAGATGTATTTGCGCTTGCCCTACAAACCCTAAGCTATTATCACCAAGACCATTGATTTGTTTAAGGCAGCTTAATTATAGCTGCCCTTGTAACCTCGTTTTTGTCTCTTTTAAGTAATCTGGGTAGGGATAAGAGTCATCGGCAACAGCGATTGCAGCCTCAATTTGAACTAATGCTTGGCGAACATTACCTTGCATTTCATAGCCATATGACAAAGCTGACAGTGCATACGCTGATTTAGGGTAGTTTTTGATATTGTACTTAAACACCTCAATAGCCCGCTCAAATTGCTGGTTATCCGTTAAGCTGTAACCCAGCATCCGAACAGCGCGGTCTGGTGGCGCTATTTGCTCACCCCATTGCTGAGATAAACGTTGATAATAAGCATCAATTGATGAAACATCATCGCCTAGTGCACTCAAAGGCATATGTTTAGATAAAAATAAGCCATGGTACGCATTAAATGCCCCAGCGGCTGAGGTTAGGTTATGTGAAACGCCTGCAAAGGCATCGCTCTTAAAGCGCAAATTTTGCACCTTACTATTTTGCACTGTTTGCTGCATATTATTGTATCTTTCGCGCATAATGCCGGCTTCTTCGCCGATATTCATATATACATAGCTGTTAATACTTTTGGCTTTAGTAACAAAGGTATTTAAACTTTTAGCCGGGGCGCCATAGTTCCACCATACCGCAGGGCTATAAGCAATGTGCGCTTGAAATAACTCAGGATCAGCCTGCATAGCATAAAGAGCAAATACACCCGCAGCTGAGGCTCCTGCAATAACTCTATAATCATGCGTACGATACTGTTTATTAACCAAAGGCATCAGTTCTTGCTCTACGAAAGCTAAAAACTTTGCTGCACCACCGCCTTCGCCAACAGGCCCTTGTGGTTCTTTGTTCACTGTCGGATAAAAATCTCTAAGTCGATTAGTGCTTTCAATCGCAACTACAATCACCTCTGGCGCTTGATCATTTTCTTGTAAGCGCTCTAGCACAGCATTAATCAATGGTAAATTACCAGCCCCATCCAAACGATAAATAACGGGATACTTTTTGTTTGGATGTGTTTGATAGCTTTTAGGTAATTGCACAACGACAGTGCGTTGCTCACTAAGATTGCTTGATTCGATAGTATGCGTATGCTGGCTGTAATGTGTAACCGCATCATCTGCAGCGGGTTGAGCCATTACATGACTAGTACAGAGTAAAAAACCACTAATACAGAATAACTTAAATAGTCGCACGACTTATCCTTAAGAAAAATTGGTAATTTTTTAAGCTAACAGAATTACTGGTACAAAAAAAGGCGCATATTGCGCCTTAATAAAAATAAAACTCTTAACTTACTCAACCGTTACCGATTTTGCTAGGTTTCGAGGTTGGTCTACGTCGGTGCCTTTAATGACCGCGACATAGTATGAAAGCAGCTGTAACGGAATTGTATATACAACTGGAGCAATCACGTCATCCACATGGTTTACGTTGATTACACGCATTGTTTCGTCAGATTCAAACGCTGAATCTTTGTCTGCGAATACATAGATAATACCGCCACGGGCACGTACTTCTTCTACGTTTGATTTAAGCTTTTCAAGTAGCTCGTTGTTTGGTGCCACAACAATGATTGGCATGTCGGCATCAATCAACGCAAGAGGACCATGCTTAAGCTCACCCGCTGCATATGCTTCGGCGTGAATGTATGAAATTTCTTTCAGCTTAAGCGCACCTTCCATCGCGATTGGGTATTGTGAGCCACGACCTAAGAATAGTGAGTGGTGCTTATCAGCAAACTCTTCAGCTAAATCTTCAATCCCTTCAGCAAGCAGTAGTGCTTCTTCTAACTTGTTAGGAAGTGTTTTGATTGCATTCACAATCGCACTTTGATCTAGGCCTTTTTCTTGGGCAATAGATGCCGTAAGCATTAATAAGCCAACAAGCTGTGTGGTGAAGGCTTTAGTTGATGCAACACCAATTTCAGCACCGGCTTTAGTCATAAAGGCTAAATCAGATTCACGTACTAACGATGAACCCGGTACGTTACAAATGGTCATTGACGCCATGTAACCTTGCTGTTTTGTTAGACGCAGTGCAGCAAGCGTATCGGCTGTTTCACCAGACTGTGAAATGGTCACAAGTAAGCTGTTTTCATGTACAAATGATTCGCGGTAACGGAACTCAGAAGCAATCTCAACATTACAGCTCACGCCAGCAAATTGTTCAAGCCAGTAACGAGCAACCATACCTGAGTGGTATGAAGTACCACAGGCAATAATTTGCACGTGTTTTACGTCTTTAAAGATTTGCTGAGCACTTTCGCCAAAGGCATCAATCGCTACAGTGTCATTAACTAAACGGCCATCAAGGGTGTTACGTACAGCAAGCGGCTGCTCGTAAATTTCTTTCAGCATGTAGTGACGATATTCGCCTTTACCTGATGCATCTTGCGTAATGTTTGATTCAATCACTTCGCGTTCAACTGCATCACCATTTGCATCAAAGATTTCTACACTGTCACGAGTAATACGAGCAACATCACCTTCTTCAAGGTAAATAAAGGTACGTGTAACAGGTAATAGAGCAAGTTGGTCAGAGGCAATAAAGTTTTCGCCAAGACCTAAACCAATCACCAGTGGGCTACCAGAGCGCGCTACGATGATTTCGTTGTCGTTCGCTTTATCAAAAACAACCGTACCAAATGCACCTTCAAACTGCTTCACAGCAGCCTGTACTGCAGCTAAAAGCGTATCGTGTTGTTGGCGAAGTTGGTGAATAAGGTGCACCATAACTTCAGTGTCTGTTTCTGATAAAAACTCATAACCGTCGCCTTTAAGCGCATCACGTAGGCTGGCATGATTTTCGATAATACCGTTATGAACAAGGGCAATTTCGCTATTCGAAACATGTGGGTGAGCATTCGCTTCAGTTACGCCACCATGAGTTGCCCAGCGCGTATGCGCGATACCAGTAGTACCATTAACTGCTGCATCGTTAAGTGCCGCTTCAAGGTTAGCAACCTTACCCACTGTTTTTACAGTGTTAAGCTCAGTACCTTTAAGTAAAGCCACACCAGCTGAGTCATAGCCACGGTATTCAAGGCGTTTAAGGCCTTCAACAAGAATTTTATTTACTGGGCGTTCTGCAATAGCCCCAACGATTCCACACATAATTTCTCCTTTTGCACATGCCAAAGCGCTCTACTTTGGGCGGTATGTGTTGTCATAAATGATGCGTAATAAGGTGTTGTCGGTCTTATTACGGGTTATTCAATTTCTGCACAGATCAGCTGTACACCACATGCTGATATCGCCTCGCGCTTATCTGCGCTTAGGTTGTTGTCTGTGATAACAGTGGTTACACGCTGCCAAGGCAGTTCTAAATTCGGTATTTTTCGGCCAATTTTTTCTGACTCTACCAGCACCACTACTTCACGGGCTGCTTCAGCCATCACTTGGCTAAGCCCCACTAATTCATTGAAGGTTGTAGTACCTCTATCAATATCAATGCCATCGGCACCAATAAACAGTTGGTCAAAGTCGTAAGAGCGTAGAACATTCTCTGCAACTTGGCCCTGAAACGATTCTGAATGTGGATCCCAAGTTCCGCCGGTCATCAAAAGTGTTGGCTCATTTTCTAATGAAAGCAGTCGGTTAGCGACATTAATAGCATTTGTCATCACCACTAAACCACGCTTTTTGGCAAGCTCAGGTATCATCGCTGCTGTAGTGCGACCGCTATCAATGATGATGCGGTTATGATCTTTAATAAGCTTTGCAGCCGCCTGTGCGATTGCCATTTTGCGAAGCGAGTCGCTTTTCTCGTTGCTATTTGCAACGATTTCTTGCGGCAATGCAATAGCGCCACCGTAGCGGCGTAGCAACAAGCCACTTTTTTCTAGAGCTGTCAGATCTTTACGTATCGTCACTTCAGAAGTTTGAAACTGCTCTGCTAACGCTTCAACAGCAACTTCACCAAGTTCATTCACTTGGCTTAAGATAGTATGGCGACGTTGTTGAGTGTTTCGTTTTGTCATAAAGTGAATTACATAAGTTTCGTTTCGAAAGTTGTGAGATTTTAAACGAAACAATATAAATGGCAAGTGAATGATCGTTAACCTACACAGCTTTAATTTTGATCTTCATCACCAACACGCTAAGCTATTGGCAAATATAACCATGAACATGCCCCATGAAAGAGTTTAATAGCCTCGATAAGTCCTTACTCGAACAACGAAAAAATGCCCATGAAGTTTGCCGTTTATTTGCCAAAAGCCCAAGTAAAGGCAATTTAAAACGACTAAAAGACATGTTTGCTCACTGTGGCGAGCAGGTTGTTATTGAAGCTGGTTTTCATTGTGATTATGGCAGTGGTATTAAAATAGGTGATCGAACCTTCATAAATATTAACTGTACTATGCTCGATGCACCGCTAACTGATGCGCAAATTACGATAGGCGATGACTGCTTAATAGGCCCTAATGTGCAAATACTCGCGGTATCGCATGCAATAAACCCAACCGAGCGTTTAGCAAAAGCTAATTTTGCAGCGCCGATTAGTATTGGCAACAATGTATGGATTGGTGCAGGCGCTATTATACTTGCGGGTATTAAAGTTGCTGATAATGCCGTGATTGGCGCAGGGGCTATAGTTACCAAAGATGTCGCGGCAAATACTCTAGTAGCAGGTAACCCCGCGGTGAAGGTTAAAGACATTTAACTCTCATACCAACGCGCTAAAGCACGTCCTACGTAGGTTGTCATTTATGGCGCTAAAAAGGAAAAGACTAGCTTACAATACCTAATTCAACCCTTAATTGCTCAATATCTTTATGTTGCTCAAAATACTGCACAACAGCTTGTATTTGTTGCTGCTTTTTCCCTTCAAAATTATCGGTTAGGTAATCTTTAATCTCACTAAAGTTCCACGCTAATTTTACGTCCGTTGGGATTCTGGTTAAGGCAGTAAAAACCTCTTCAATCGTTTTATCGTCAAGTAAAAAGCGAATAAACTGCATCACGGCTAAGTTCTCTGGGTTATCTGAATGTTTTTCTGCCTCTACAACACGATTAAGGACTTGTTCAGGCATTTCATAAAGTAAAGCCAGTTCAGCTATATTTGCTCTTGAGTTAGTTATAATTTTTTGAACCTCTTCATTCGATGAGTCTTT
>NZ_PNCZ01000054.1:0-25172 GCF_005887425.1 Pseudoalteromonas sp. S2721 | reverse complement strand
AATTGACTATATAGTCACTCATAAGAAATTGAGACTCTAAATTTGTTTGCTCCACTTAGTAAACTAAGCTTCGCTGTTAGAACTCAATCTGTACGAGTGCCCACACAGATGATTGCTTTATATTGTTAAAGAACGTTGCGACGTTGTCGCTAGGGATGCGTATAATACATCCTTAATTTTTCGAGTCAATACTTAATTTCAAACTTTCTTTCGATTATTTGAAACCTAAGTTTCACTTAACTCTCTGCACGTTGTTCAGCGTCTTTCATTGCTGCCCGCCGTGTCAGTGGGGTCGCATTATAGGGAGATCCAAAAACAGATCAACACTTTTTTTCGATCTTTTTACTGTTCGCTCAAAAAGCGAACTAAATTTACCGAAAACAGCAAAAACGGTCGTTATTATGGCTGTTTTTTAAGCCAATATTCATAATTTAATGCAAATTTCATTGCTATGTTCATTTAACTCGTTAAGATAGCAAGTTCACAATGTTAAATTAATGTTTATTTCTTGTTTATTGGTAGATCAAAATGAAATTACCCGATCAAAAATCTTTTCTTTTCTCCGTTATTCTTGCTGTTTTAGGTTTTGTGGTTGTTAAGTTCGCACTTGCAAGCTTAGCTTTAGACCCAGCATTGCTATTTGGTGCAGGCTTATTAATTGGTGCTTTGGTTATTGCAGCACTTTCATCAGCGTCAAGTGAGGAGGCCGAAGTAAAAACAAAAACACTTTATGTTGGCAACCTACCTTATCGTGCTAATGAAGGTGTTGTTCGTGCTTTATTCGAAGAACAAGGCAAAGTTTTCAATGTACGTTTATTAAAAGATAAAAATACAGGTAAACGTCGTGGCTTTGGTTTTGTTGAAATGGCTGAAGCTGATGCAGATAAAGCAATCAATCAATTAAATGATAGCGAATTCCAACAACGTACTTTAAAAGTGCGTGAAGCAAAACAAAAACAAGAGAACGAAGCTAACAGCTTTCGTGAGGGATCTGATCAGTCAGCGTAATAAGCTCAACGCTTAATTGCGAATGACCAATAGGAGCCGTTGCATAATAGTGCAGCGGCTTTTTTTTATCTGTAGTAAGAGTAAAGCCTCGTAGAGCAATTAAACTTTCAACGCGCTTAGCAATCGCTTTGCCTGAGTCAATAAGGAAGATCTGTTGTTTATAGTAGTCACTAATCGCGCTGGCTAGTAATGGAAAGTGTGTACAGCCAAGTACCAGTACATCTATATCTTCTGCTATCGCTAAATTACTCAATACTTTCTCAAGCTTTGCTTTATTGATTTTCTGCGTATGAAATAGTGTTTCTGCAATTTCTACCAGCTCAGTTGAGCCATATAAGCTGACTTGTGTGTCTTGGCTATGAGTACTAATTAAATTTGCAGTATAGCGACTCTTGATGGTTGATGGTGTTGCCAGTAAACCAATATGTTTGCTGTTACTTATAGCGCAAGCAGGTTTTATTGCAGGTACTACCCCGACAACTTCTATACTTGTGTGCTGACGAATAGTATCTAAGGCAGAGGTAGAGGCGGTATTACACGCAATAACTAGAATATCAACTTGTAAGTTTGCTGTCTCGATAAACTGTAGTAGCGCTAAAAGGCGGGCTATGATCGTTTGCTGACTTTGCGCGCCATAGGGCAATAAAGCATTGTCCATAAAATAACTATAATCAGCATCTGGGATCAATGCTTGGATCTGTTCAAGTACGGTTGTTCCACCTATACCAGAATCAAACACCATTATATGAACTGACAAACTGCTTACCTCGGATCATCAAACATCAGCAGTTTGCCATGCAGCTTTATAAAAAGAAAGAAAGGACTATGCCTCTTCTTCTGTTGACGAGCGTAGCTTATTCATTTGTTCGAACATTGCTTTGGTATAATCCACCAGCTTACTGACTTCTTCTTTATCTTGGTTTAACCATTGTAAGATGCCAGCCAGTTCATTTTGCAAACCAATATCGCCCGCTTTATTAAACGCCTGTTTCAAATCGTCATTAAATGGCGCTATTTTCTCAGCAACTTCTTTTTCAGGAGCAGGTTTATATTCTTCATACCCTTTAATCGCTGCTACTGTTTTGGTTTGTTTTAGATCCATGGTAAAGCCGACTAGTTGCTCGTTACCTAAGTTCAGCTCTTTAGCTTGTTCAAAGGCTTCTTCTAATGAACCAGAGAAGAATGTTTCGCTAACACTCTGCAAGTCTTCCATCAATTCATTGATAGCTTGCTGCTCTTGCTCATTTAAATCACCATTGACCGACATAGAGAATGATAAATCACGTGATTGCGAAGACTCAATGAGAAAGGCTTCGTTATCGCCATTTTTGCTATAACTGCTTGCAGACTTACTTTCGTATGCATCAGCAAAGCTAATACTTACTTCGTCACCTTCAGCGGTGGTGAAAGTGTACTCTGCGTTATTACTTAAGCTGATGTATTGAGCTTGGCTAACTGAAACCGCATTAGGTTTAGGATTGAACAAGTCTTCTTCTAATTCATCAATACCTTTAAAGATACCTTCTTTAGACTTTTCGATACCCTCTTCGATGTCATCGTTAAGAATACCTGACTCTTTAAGCTCATCATACGCATCGTCGATGCCCATTTGCACACCTTTACGTGCATCACCTAGCATGCCTTTGAGTTTTTCATCATCAGCACCATCGGCTTTTGCTTTACGAAGTGCACCGCCAACAAAGTCGAGTACGTTTTTCACGATCTCTTCAAAGTCGAACAGCGGTTTATCTTTTTTCTCTTCGGCTTTAGGTAAACCAAGTGCCTCAGCAAGTTTATCATCAAGAACTTTTGCCGCGAGCTCACGACCGCGTTGTTGATAACTATCTTGACGATTTTGAATGGTAGGCTGCTGCAGAGCCTGTTTACCATTGTATTTATTCACATTTGTATTAGGCATATAGCCTAGGTTGCCAATTTTCATGATCCGACTCCATGTTATGGTTAACTCATTATCGGCCAAAAACCAAAGAACTTAAGTTTTTTGTATAAAAAAACGACACTAAAATAAATAACAAAACTAGACAAATCCTCAGCGCTCCCTACAATAGCGCCGTTATAAAGCTAAGAGATAAAAGGTAATCAGCCATGGCGGTTATAAAAATTGATACAACTCAATATGATGCACAATTGAGTGAGAAAGAGCAGCGCATCACCTCACAGTTTCGACGTTTTGGGGTCGAAAAGTTAGAAGTGTTCGGCTCTGATCCTATTCATTACCGCCAACGTGCAGAGTTTCGTGTTTGGCATGAAGGTGAAGACCTGTTTCACATCATGTTTGATCAACAAACTAAAGAAAAGATCCGCGTAGATGAGTTTGACCCTGCAGCACCTTTAGTGGGTGAAGTGATGCAAGCGATGATCGAAAACTTAAAAGACAATGAAGTTCTGCGCCGTAAGCTGTTTCAAATCGATTACCTTTCAAGCTTAAGTGGCGAGATCCTTGTTAGCTTGTTGTATCACAAACAACTAGATGAGCAGTGGCTACAAGCAATTAAAGAGCTTAAAGCAAAACTGAGCACACAGTTTAAGATTGATTTTATTGGCCGTGCTCGTAAGCAAAAAGAAGTGATTGGTAATGACTATGTTATCGAGCGTTTAAACGTAAACGGTAAAGAGCTTATTTATCAGCAAGTCGAAAATAGCTTTACGCAACCGAATGCGAAAGTAAACATCAAGATGCTAGAGTGGGCACAAGCGCTTTGCCAACCCCTCAATAATGACTTACTGGAGTTATATTGTGGAAATGGTAACTTTTCGATTGCTCTTGCGGGTTCATTCGACCAGGTATTAGCCACTGAGATATCAAAATCATCGGTTTACTCAGCACAATACAATATTGCACAAAACAAGGTTGAGAACTTAGATATCATTCGTATGTCGAGTGAAGAGTTCACTCAAGCAATGAAAGGCGAACGTACCTTCTCTCGTTTAGATGGCATAGACCTGAAAAGCTATAACTGCCAAACAATCTTGGTGGATCCACCACGTGCTGGAATGGACACGCTAACTTGTGACCTAGTTGCGAACTACGACAACATTATTTATATCTCGTGTAATCCCGATACCCTAGAACGTGACCTTGATCACTTATGCAAAACCCATGAAGTAAAACGTTTTGCAATTTTTGATCAATTCCCTTACACCCATCACATTGAATCAGGTGTGTTTTTACAACGTAAATAAAATCACTCTGCCAGCGCAGCAAATAGCGCTGGCAACTGCTGCTCGCTGAATACAGCTATACCATTGTCAGTTAACAGCCTTGCAGTTAACCCCATCCCTGAAATTTTCTTTCCTGAATGACTACCATCGTAAATAGTATTGCGACCACATGACGGGCTTGATTCTTTTAACAACGCATAGCGAATGCCCTGTTTTTTGCAAAGTTTAAGTGCTTGTTCTGCGCCATAAGCAAACTGCACTGTGACATCTTGCGCATCTTTGGTAAGTACTCTACCCACTTTGATTTCTGCAGGCGGCCTTGGTGTAGGTAAGCCACCAGCTACTTCAGGGCAGAATGCAACGAGCCTTTCTTGCTGTTTAAGAGTTTCTAAACCAGGATGGAGTAAGTTTTGCGATTGCCCGTCATAACGAACAGGGTTTCCTAACAAACAGCTTGAAACTAATAGTTTTTGCATTTGCTTTACCAATAAAAAAGCTCCGCGAACGGAGCTTTGAATTAAATTTAACTAATTAGCTTATTTATCAGCTAGGTAGTTAATTAAATCTGCCATGCTCTTTGCATCACTGATGCCTGAGTCCGCACCTAAGATTAAGCGATATTTACCATTAACAATAAAAGTTGGAACGCCTTTTAAAGCACCTTTTTGTTGGTAGTATTCTTGGTCGCGTTTCATTTTAGACGCCATAGTACGTACAGAAAAGCTGTTGTAGTACTTATCAAAATCTTCAGCCGATACACCTTGTGAAACAAAGATGTCTTTCATATCAGCTAGTTCGTTAATACGAGCACGCTTACCGTGAATATGATTAAACACAGCGGCTACTAACGCGTCTTTCTGTGGTAACACATTAGCCGTCGCATAACCTTGCGCTAAGATGGTTTGAATTTCTGGGTCACGAGGACCTGAAAAATCAACATGGCTCTTTTTGAATTTAACGCCATCTTTAAGAAGTGTTTTAAGCTCTTTCACAACTGGCTCGAAGTTATTACAGTGTGGGCAGTAGAATGAGAAGAACTCTTTTACTTCTGGCTTTTTAGAAGCGCGTGCATCAATCGTTTCATAATGCTTACCTTCTTCATATTGAGCAGCTGAGGCATTTGCCGCTAAACCTAGCGTGGCAGCCATTAATACAGCTTTTACTAACTTGATCATTACTTCTTTACTCCAAAATTATTGTTTTAATAAAAATTCGACTAATTCATCAAGCATCTGCTGGCTCTTGATGGTATTTAAATTAATTTTGTATTTATCATTGACGATAAAAGTTGGTACACCTGTTAAGGCGCCCATGTCTGAATATTTTTGCTGCTTATCTTGCATCGCTTTTTCAGCGCTAATCACTGGCATGCTTGCAATTTCAGCATCAAACACTTCATTACTAATACCATTAGTTGCAAGTAGTGCTTTAACGTCTTTCATGTCTTTAAGTAAGGCACGTTGTCTATGGATGCTGTTAAAGATTTGATCAGCTACTTGTTCTGCTTTGCCATGTTGCTTAGCAATTAAGTAGGCATAGCTTAAGTTACTTTGAGTTTGCTTAGACACACCGCCTAAAAAGTTAACATGACTTTTTACAAATTCAGTCCCTTCAGGAAGACTTGCCGTTAATGCTTTTGCAACTGGTTCAAACTGAAAACAGTGTGGGCAATAAAATGAAAAGAACTCGGTTACTTGAGGTGTTGCACTTTTCTCAACTTTTAATACTTCGTATTGATTACCTGCTTCAAAATCAGCAGCAAAGGCCGCAAAAGGTAAACATAAAATGAGTAGACTTAACTTTAATTTTTTAAACATTGTTCTCTCGACTTTATTAACTTTAAAAATTTATGGTAATAATTTTAATGGTGCTTCTTGTAGCGCTGCAAGCTGTTCTTTTAACGCTAGTATTTGCTGCTCCCAGTATTTGTCTTCAGCAAACCATGAAAAGTTCCGCGGGAACGCAGGATCATCCCATCTTTTCGCCAACCAGCCCATGTAATGCACCATTCGCATCGCTCTAAGTGGTTCAATCAGCTTTAATTGGCTGTGATCAAAATCGCAAAATTCTTCGTACGCTGCGACTAAAGTGTCTAACTGTAACAGTTGATTGTTACGATCGCCACTGAGCATCATCCAAAGATCTTGAATTGCAGGCCCTTGTCGGCTGTCGTCTAAATCAACAAACATTAATGCATCACCAGACCACAGTATATTGCCGGCATGACAGTCACCGTGCAGACGAATAGTTTCAACATTTTTATACTGCTGTGTGGTTTCTTTGATCACCAAATCTAAAATAGTATAAAAGGCGTTCTCTAATGCCATTGGCACCAAGTTACTTGCCTGTAACTGAACTTTAGCTGTCTTAAGATATTCTTCACAGCTGATCACAGGTCTATGTTCAAATGGCTTTGCTTTTGCTAGTTGGTGCATTCGCCCAATTAAGCGGCCAAGTACATCGAGTTGATCTAAATTATCAACTTCAAAAATACGCCCGCCCACACTTGGGAATAACGTAAACAAATAACCATCATGCTCAAATAAGCTTTGCCCTTCGATAATTACAGGTGCAACAACTGGCACTTCGGCCTCAGCGAGTTCAAATGCAAATGCATGCTCTTCTAAGATTTGCGCCTTACTCCAGCGCTCTGGACGGTAAAACTTAACAACATAACGATGGCCATCTTCTGCTTTAAATTGATAAACACGGTTCTCGTAGCTATTTAATGCCAGCAGCCCTGATTCAGCATAAACACCGATACTTTCAACCGCATCTAAAATTGAATCGGGTGTAAGGTCTACAAAACTAAATTTACTCATAATGCCTCATCATATAAAAAAAGCGGGAAAATCCCGCTTTTTATTCATTCGCTCAGTGTACTTAATTATCGCGCCTTAAAGAAGTTACTCGGCTGTGAAATCTGCACATCAGGCTCACCATCGACAGAAAGTACGAACTCAAACTTCGTCATCGGCTTTTTCAAATCATATGGATCAACAACCAATGACAGTGGCACGTTATAAGACTCGCCAGAAGGTACTGTGAAAGTTTGTTTGCCAATGTACTCAAAGTTATCAAGCCCTTCAACACGAATATTAAAGGTTTGCTGATGCTGAGCTTTGTTAATTACTTTTAGTGTATAGGTGTTTTCAACTAGGCCATTAAAGTCAACACGGTATAGCTGATTACGGTCACGGATGATATCCAACTCCATCGGTTTACGCATCGCAATATTTGCCACCAGCGCCCCTGTTAACACCACTAAGATAACTAAATAACCAATTAACTTAGGGCGCAGTGCGTGTGTTTTGTTGTCTGGCGTTTCTAAGTTGCGTTCTGTGGTGTAGGAAATAAGTCCGCGTGGGTAATTCATTTTATCCATCACCCCATCACACGCATCGATACATGCACCACAGTTAATACACTCATATTGTAAGCCGTTACGAATATCGATCCCCGTAGGGCACACCTGCACACATAAGTTACAGTCGATACAATCACCTAAGCCAAGCTCTTTTGGATCTTGCTTGCGTGAACGTGGGCCGCGGCTCTCACCACGTGCCTCATCATAGCTCACGGTAAAGGTGTCTTTATCGAACATAGCTGATTGAAAGCGAGAATAAGGACAAATGTGTAAACACATAATCTCGCGCATCCAACCCGCATTACCATAAGTACAGACTGCAAATACGGCTAAACAAATATACGAATACGCTGTTGCATCAAGGGTAAAAAGATCAGGTAGCAACTGGCGGATAGGCGTAAAATAACCAACAAAAGTAAACGCTGTATAAAGTGAGAATAACCACCAACTACCGTGCTTGGCGCTTTTTCGCCAAAACTTATCAAAGTCCATCGGGCGTTGATCTAGTTTCTTTCGCTGATTAGCTGTACCTTCAAACTTTTCTTCAAACCAAATAAAAATGAAAGTCCAAACAGTTTGTGGGCAAGTATAACCACACCAAACCCGTCCATAGAAAGTAGTTACTAAGAACAACGCAAACGCCGCCAACATTAAAATGAAAGCAAGGATAGTCAGATCTTGTGGCCAAAGCGTTAAACC
Source organism: Pseudoalteromonas sp. S2721 (assembly GCF_005887425.1). NCBI lineage: Bacteria > Pseudomonadati > Pseudomonadota > Gammaproteobacteria > Alteromonadales > Pseudoalteromonadaceae > Pseudoalteromonas > Pseudoalteromonas sp. S2721. The sequence continues at coordinate 16,915 of NZ_PNCZ01000054.1, read as the reverse complement.
AAAAATGTTAAACTTTTGCCCTACCAAATCGAACAGTACAGCTTGCTGGCCATGGAAGTTGATCCAAGGTAGTAGCATGAACGCAAGCATGCCGATAAAACCAATTCGTTGTCTCAACAGTTGGTGTAAACCCGTTACAGCTCGAACATAAATACGGTTACGTGGATTAAATCTATCATCGAGGGAAGCGTTTTCCGGTTTCTGGATTTTTACTTCCGTTGGGATATTTTTAACCTTAATCTGATTATCCATTAAAATTCCTCAACGCCACTAGGAAATAATACTCAAACATATGTTTGCAGTAAGAGGTTTCTGTGCCAATAAGCAAATCAGAATACATCTCATTACGTTCAAAGATTTCTGAAACTTTAAATCTATATATTGCATTATACTCAATCTATGGAAAATTTCAGGGTTAGATTTCATATACGAACTTTTAACTATTTAATCGTATCTGCTTGCTTTTAAAACAACCATTTTATTAAACTTGCAGCTACCACCTATTCATTTAGATCAAAGTTTATTGGACTATGAAAAAATTTCTCATCTTAGTGCTTATAATTTTAGCACTTTTCACAATTGATCATCCTTTGATCAAAGAACCTAGGGACAGGTTACTAGGTGAGGGAGTCGGTATGATTTCTGATGCTAGTAAGGTAAACCGAAGTCCTGCCGCTAATATGGCTAAAAATAATATTAAGTCACAACTTAATTTATCAAACTCAGAGCTTGAGTATATTGAAGACACATTCACTACTGACGATAAACTACAACTCTTTCACCTTCATTATTGCCGTGAAAAAGATATTAACTTGTACTTTTATGGCGAACGCTTGAATCGTGTTTGTAGTATTGTTTCGAATGCGCTTGAAGAAAGGCTAAACAAGTAATGGACTTTTCTGCTTTAAACAAAAAAACCAGCGACTCGTTTGCAAAACAGCGTAATATGTTAAAAAAGCTGGGTAAGGGGCAAACCTTATACTGTGAAGTATGTAAAGGCGCCCTCACCTTAGATTTGAAAACTGATCAGCCAGGTAAAGGCGTTGTACGCTGCGCCAAAGGTTGCACAGACATCCTATTAGAGCTGGGTTAGCTCCAGCCCTCATCATTATATAGCTGGCTATTTACAGCAACGACTTCAATTAGCTCAGCAAAGCCAGCGGCGAATTCATTCATTACTTCATATTGCTGCTGGCATAGTTGCCCTTCAGATAAACCATTATCCGTTGCAAGGGCTGCAATTTCACTCGTTTCAAGGGTAAAAAAGCCTAAACTTTGCAGTGCACTAGCCAACGCCTCTTTAAGCTCATCAGCTAACTGTGGCGCGCTTAATAGCTTGTTAACGTAACCTTGCGCACCATGCATAAAACCTTGGCTCCAATGCTGACATTCTTGAATATCTAGGTATTGTTGCCCTTGCGAGCTCAGCTGTAAGCTCACAGGTAATGCAAAACCCGTTTCGAATACTTGTTCGCTGATCTGTTGATATAAAGCCATAAATGCAAACAGCACTTGCTCATCCATTTGCCCATCAGAACCAGGTGCAACTTCTTCTAACCACTGGTGAACATCAAGCGGCTCAGGAGCACAGATCACCGCAAATAAATAACCTTGGGTTTGCGCCAAGCTAAGCGCATCTTGATGCTGCGCTAAAAACTGACTTAAAAGCTCGCTTTGCTGCTTTGAAAACTCAGGTAATTGCATACTATTCAATTAATCCAATTTAAAAGTTAAGCGGATAACGACCTTCGTTATCAGGACGACCAAGAAACTTCGCAGCATCATGCACTTCTTTCGGTAAGCTTGCTTCAGGTTTAATATAACCAGCTACTTTAAAGTCTAGGTTCGCTTTTAATACTGCATCAGCTTCAAGCCCTAAACGGTTTTCAGGGTCTACAAGTACTGCTACATCACCGGATTTACAGCTTAAACGGCCACTTAAAGGACCAATGCTAAACCAGTTATTCATTCCTTTCACATCAATGTTCGGGCTCGCAATTTCGCCGCTTAGACTTTCACAATAAGGCTCGCCTGAACTGTACTCATCTAAATCTACAATCACACGACCTTGCGCACTAATCGGCAAAGGTAGTTGTAAACGTTGCATGGCACGTTCAACTGTTAAGCGTAAAGTGGTCTTTTTCACAGTAACCGCTTGGTTAAATAAACCGTAAGAAAAATCAGCATGGCCTGAAATATCCGCTTTATCACGAGGATCACCAAAACGTACCGTACCCACTAATTTACCTGTAAACAGTGACCACCCCGACAATTGCCAACGCACATTGTTTAATTGCTCACCATCAAAACGTACCTGCATAATGCGCCCGTTCCATAGCGTGCCACTGGCTTTACCTAATTGTAATTGCTTTGGTAAATGTGGCTTGGCTAAATCAAGTGCAACGGCAGCGGGTGTTTTTACCAGCGTAAACACCAAAAAACACATCACAAACACTGTGATTAATAAAATAACTCTTTTCATCGTTTACTTCTCTAGTACCAAACGACTTACACGCACAAAGCCTGATTTGTCATCTTTACTTAAATCTAAATTCTCGATTAGCACACCATGTGAATTAACCAGTTCATCTAACCATTCAACAAGGTTATTAAACTCAACAGAGTCAATGGTTAAACGAAGTGAATTGTCATTTGGCTGCATTTTGCTAATGATAATTTGATAACGATTACGGGTGCTATTAACGATTTGGCTTAAGCTACGGCTGCTCGTATTACGTGCATTACCACTCGCTTTAAGTTTTACAATACTTTCATCAACCCACGCCAACAGCTCTTGCTGTTTTATTGTGTCTTGCTCTGCTTTTTCGATAGCAGCGTTAAGTGGACGAAAGACCCCCATAACCAGCACAAAAATAACAAACACACCACCTGCAACCATTACAAGTTGCTGCTCTTGTTCTTTTAACGAGCGCCAATAATTGATTATTTGGTTTTTCATGCCGCACCTCGTAACTTAATTTCACCAACGACATAATCACCATCATTGTTCAGCGAGCCTTGATCTACGGTTAAGCCACGCTGTTCTAAAATTGCTTTTACTTTACTGAAGGACTGGAAATCTTTGCCGCGCGCGCGAATACGTAATTCGTTACGACCTTGATCATAGCGAAGCGTTTCTGGTGTGAAGTCGTTTACTTCACTAAAAATCGAGACAAGATCGTTAGTCAAATCTAAGAAGCCAGCAGTGCTGCCACCTTCTATCAATGCAAGTTCGCTGCGAATTTGACTACGGATAAGCTGAGGTCGCACTTTTTTATTTGGAAAAGCACGCTGATAATTAGCAACCACTTCTGCTTTTGCGGCTTCAAGCTGGTTATTTAACTTATAAAGCTCAAGCGACTTAACACCCACACTGCAAACTAGTGCAACACCTGCTGCAATAGCTGCTTTTTGCCAATAGCCCCACCAAATCGCTGATTTTTTCTTAAGCTGATAAACACCTTGGCGAAGGTTGAATTTCACTTCAGGTAACTGCTTAGCAAATAAGGCTAAAGGTAAATCGTATTGCTGCGTTTGAGCACTAAGATTAACTGTATCAGGAAAAGCCGTTGCAGGGCTAAAGTGTGCAACATCAGGGTTACCTAATGCTGTTAAATAGCCAGCAAGCCAGTTCGGCTCTACAGCGGCAATATGCCAGTTACCCTGTTTACATAGCCACTGGCCATTAAGCTCAATAGCGCGTAACTGAGTATTGTCATCAACATCAGGTAACAATAAAGCATCCGGCAGTATTTTATATACTTCGATGCCATGCTCATTAAACTCTGCTAGCCATTGTTCAAACCATTCACGATCGGTCATCGCGATGTTAATAGCGTGCTTTTCATCAACAAGTGTTGGCTCAGCAATCGCTATGAACAAGTCATCAACATCACAGGCTATTTCTTCTTCTAGCATGTAAGGAAGTGCTTGCTCTAACTTACGGTTCCACTTAGTTGGTAGGGTAACTGTTTTAAGTTGTACCTGATCGCTTGGTAAAAGTGCGACTACTTCCCGTGATTGTGCTTTTTCTGTTAGCTCACCAAGTTGTGTTGCATTGGCAATTTCGCCGCTAGCAATTATTTCTTGTTCTATTGGTGAGTAAATTAGCCAGTTAAGGCTGTCTTTTAACGTTTGACCCGTACGGATCAACAATATCTCTGTCACTGTACGCCTCCAAATTTTCGCGCCAGTATCGTTACTGTACCATTAGTGGCATGGAGTAAGGTGGTCATCGAAAAACGCAACTCTGCAAATTCAGCCTGCGTTTGTAGTTTAAAATATTCACTGTTGATACTGAATAGATTTTCAACGGCTTTCACGTTTTGTGCGCCTTGTTGGTTAACCTCTTCAAAAAAAGCTTCTAAATCATCATACCCATCTTGAGGACGTGATGATAATACCGCTTCAGCGCCTGAAAGGCTTAAGCCATCAATAAGCGAGCTTAATAAAATCGCACTTTCTGCAGGTAGTGTATTAACGTTTATTTGCAGCAACTCACTGCCAGGAATAACACACACAAATGGTAAGAGTTTCTCCATAACGAGTGGGTTAAAACCTTTTACCAAACGAAGTTCAGAGGTCGAAGCAAAGTAACTATTTGCCGTCATATATGGGTATTGTCGAGATAAATACTCATCTTCTTCTGCACCCGAGCGATAGGTAATACTATCTTCATCTAACCAATCAAACACACTATCGGCCATGGCTTCTTCTGATTCATCCGTTGGTAAATTCTCAATGTTTTCTAATAATGCCAACAATGCCTTATGTGCTGGGTTCGTTTTATTATTTGGATCCGTCTGCGGATCTGGTTTTACATGCAATGCATTTAAGTTTAAACATGCTTGTAAATCAGTAATCGTGCCACTTAAGGTACCATTATCAACAGGATAAGGAACCCCGCCCTGCTGTGCCCAAATTTGCTCTAAATGCGTTTTATCAGGATCATCTTTTTTAGTTTGTTTTAGTGCTTTAATTGCGAGCTCTTCAGCTGCAAAGGCATACCATTTAGCCTGTTGATGGTTTTGAATATTGCTACTACGCTGCACTTGCACCATTAAATTAGCACTCATTTCAACGGCTAACATCGCAGCCAGCGCCACAATAAATAGCACAATAACAAGCGCCGCACCTTTGGAACGATTCATTGTAGTCATGACTAGCCACCCGTTCCGCTATTATTATTGTTATTACCATTAGCGCCGTTATTACTATTATTTGTTTGAGTAGTTACTTTGCCCTCACCTGGCACCAAAAACACGCGACGAATTGGCTCCTGTTCTATTTTTTGAATAGTGACTGCAACCGCTTTTGGCAGCGCTTTAATTTGCCACTGCTCTTGCCACTCGTCTTTGTCATCTAAAAATTCAAACTTCAGATCTTCAATATCTTCTAAAATAACTTGTGAGCGCGGCTCCATGTTATCTAGTTGATCAACATACACCCGATACACTCGTTCAAGATTATCATCTATCACGCGATAACCAACCGCTTGCAGTTCAGAGCGCGGCAATAGATTAATTGGGTTAATCCAACCATCACGAACAAAGCCAATACCATCGTATTGGCTATCAAGAATATAACGACCAGCCAAAACATACGTGTCTTGAAAATCACCGGCTTCGTTTCGAACCTGACGTTTAGTCATTTGACTAAAATCTTGGTCCATCAAACGAAATAAGGTTTGATAACCATTTAACTCAGCAATCGTCTCGTCTGAGGCTTCTTTTGCTTTGGTTGTCGAATCAAGAATTTGATGGGTCGATAACACCACAAAGGCTAAAATGCCCATGGCGACAATTACTTCAAGTAAGGTAAAACCGCGTTGCTTCACTACTTATCACCTTTATTCAAATAAGTAGAAAGCTCATACACTGGGTATTCAAGCTTTTCATCGGCGAACACGTTAATGGTGACCTTTACAAAGGTTTTATCAGCAGTAGGAACCACGTCCTGACGCCAGTACCATTCAAAACCAGCGAGCGTTTCAGTGCCTTTGACGCCACTTTTGCCTGTCCATTTATCGCCTTTAGCGCGCTGCTCAACCATTACGTTCTCGGCAACCCAAGAAGCATAAGTTTGTTCTTCAATCGACGATAGGTGATTAATGTGCTCACCGGTTGCCTGCATTGCGGCAATACCGGCCATTGCACAAATAGCCAAGGCAACCATCACTTCGAGTAAGGTAAAACCTGCTGACTTATTCATTACTCAGGCTCCATACGAAACTTTACCGGGGCCATAAATTCGCCTTCGATAAAATACTGTGGTTCACGCTCATCTTTAAGCTCGTAAATCAATTGAAACGCACTGACTTCGCCAGAAGATAAAATAAGGACTTGCGGTATTTTGAGCTTTTGCAGCTCAAGTAAGCTGTCTTCGTCACCACCGCTCATTAATTCACGCCAGTTGGACTGCTCTAGCAAGTTATCTTGTGCCCAGGCTAAATCATCAAGGTTAAGAGTGAGTTCAAAGCGCTCATCAACCTTAATTGGGGCAAACAATTTTTCACGGTCAAAAGTAACCCACTTATCACCGTCAAAAACTAAAAATTCAAATGTATCTTGGTCAAGATGAAAGCCCAGCTCAACCTGATTTAAAATCGCAAACTCAGACGCCATATTAATCGTAGTATGTAATCTGAGCGCTTGTTTTTCGAGTTCTTCTTCAGCACCTCCATCAAAACTGTAGGCAACCATTTTGGTGACAAAACCAATCACCACGAGCACCATTAATATTTCGATGAGGCTAAACCCTTTCGCGTGCTTAGCACGGCCAGCCAAACGCAAAAGACCAAGGCTTACCATAATAGTAAGCCTTGATGTGTATAAGCTTTGTTCAGTTGGCTGAATTTAGGCATTATTACTTTTCTTCATCCCAGTTACCGATGTCATCATCAGTACCTGCTTCACCATCAGGACCCATTGAGAAGATATCAATTTTACCGATTTCTCCTGGGCTGATTAGCTGGTAAGGATTACCCCATGGATCTTCTGGTAACTTCTCAAGGAAACCGCCATCAGGAAAACGCTTTGGAATTGGCTCAATGCTTGTTTTATTCACTAGCGCTTCTAAGCCTTGCTCTGTGGTTGGATACGCTTTGTTTTTAAGCTTGTATAGGCTTAACGCATCTTCAATTTGTTGAATATCTAAGTGTGCTTTATCGATTGCAGCTTCTTCTTGCTGACCCATGATATTTGGCGCCACAATTGACATGATCATACCGATAATAACCAGTACTACCATGACTTCTAGTAATGAGAAACCTGACTGTTTGTTCACAAAAATACCTCTAACTTTCTTCAAAAATTTATTATAGAGCGGCAGTGTTAGCTGCTAATTGCTCTAGTGTTCCCTAATTTAAAGACCTACAGCCTTATTCATTGCCATAATCGGCTGTAGTATTGCCATAACAATAAACAATACAATTACCGCCATTGAAGCAATCATCGCGGGCTCTAATAGTTTCAGAGACACGTTTACCATGCTCTCAAACTCACGATCTTGGTTATTTGCAGCACGTTCCAGCATTTGCTCAAGTTCACCTGATTTTTCACCACTGGCTATCATGTGTAGCATCATAGGTGGGAAAAGTTTGGTTTGTTGAAGTGAAGCACGAAGGCTCGCCCCTTCACTTACACGTGTTGCAGCATCTTGCACCGACTTTTTCATTTTTTCGTTAGCCAGTACACCACCAGAGATACGCATCCCTTCAAGTAGCGGCACTGAGCTTGACGATAAAATACTTAAAGTTCGGGCAAAACGCGCCGTATTAACACCGCGAGCTACCTTACCAATGCCCGGTAAATGCAGCACTTTTTCGTCATACCAGTAACGAATATGCGGCTGTTTAAGCGCTTGCTTAATGGCCACAGCTAACACGGTTATAATGACTAAACTAATAAACCAGTAGTTTTGCACAAAATTACTGGCGGCCATTACCCATTCAGTCGTCCAGGGTAATACTTGTTTTGATTTTTCGAAGGTCTTCAAGATTTTAGGTACCACAGTACCTAACAATACAGAGACAATCGCAATAGCAAATACCACAAGAATGGTTGGATACACCATCGCCTGTGTGATTTGACTACGCATATGCTGACGTTGTTCCGTGTAATCTGCTAAACGATTTAAAACTTGGTCTAGGTGACCCGATTTTTCACCAGCTGCCACCATAGCACGATACAAATCATCAAAGACATGCGGAAACTCGCTCATGCCATCAGCTAAGGTATAACCTTCAACAACCTTTGAGCGCACGGCCATAAGCATGCGCTTTAAACGCGGCTTTTCACATTGCTCAGCCACCGCCATGACAGCCCCTTCAACAGGTAATGCTGACTGGATTAAGGTTGCAAGCTGACGGGTGATTAATGCTAAATCTGAAGTCGAAATTTTTGGTTTAAAGAAACTCCCAAATAAAGAGCCCTTTGCCCCAGTAGCTTGCTTTTCACCTTCTGCAGCAGCAACGACCTCTAAAGGCATTAAACCTTGATCGCGCAAAGTTTGGCGGATTTGCTTTACCGTATCGGCTTCAAGAATGCCTTTTTTCTCTTTACCTCTGCCGTCGAGGGCACGGTATTCAAATGCTGCCATGATTAACCTTCCTCACGTGTTACACGCAAGACTTCTTCTAAGGTAGTGCGACCTGCAAGCACGCGATTACAACCATCTTGGCGAATACTTGGGCTATGTTTACGAATATACTTTTCAACACTTTGTTCGCCTTTACCGCTGTGGATCATTTCACGAATTGTTTCATCAACAACCAGCAATTCATGAATACCCGTACGACCGCGATAACCATTAAAGTTACACTCTTCACAACCAACTGCACGATAAATTGTTGGCGGCTCAGCAGGATTAACACCTAGTAACTGACACTCGCGCTCATCAGCAATGTGACCTTCTTTACAGCTATTACACAAAGTACGCACTAAGCGTTGTGACAATACACCGAGTAACGATGATGACAGTAAGAAAGGCTCTACGCCCATGTCTTCCATACGCGTGATAGCACCAGCAGCCGTGTTAGTATGCAGTGTTGACATCACCAAGTGACCGGTTAATGACGCTTGCACACCAATTTGTGCTGTTTCAAGGTCACGGATCTCACCCACCATCACTACGTCAGGGTCTTGACGAAGAATAGCACGTAAGCCACGTGCAAAGGTCATATCAACTTTGGTATTAACCTGAGTTTGACCAATGCCTGGGATCTCGTACTCAATTGGATCTTCAACGGTAAGAATATTACGGTCCCGTGAATTAATTTGGCTCATGCCCGCATACAAGGTGGTACTTTTACCAGAACCCGTAGGACCGGTTACTAAGATAATACCGTGTGGCTTACTGATTAAATCAGCAAACAATTCACGGTTACGCTCAGTCATACCTAAATCTTCTAGGTTCAGGCGTGCGTTGTTTTTATCAAGTAGACGTAGCACGACACGCTCACCAAAGCTTGATGGCATAGTCGATACACGCACATCTACGGCACGTCCAGCAATACGCAAACTAATACGGCCATCTTGCGGAATCCGCTTTTCAGCAATATCTAGTTTCGCCATAACCTTAATACGCGACACCAACAGTGAAGCGAGTTTACGATTCGGCTTTAAAACTTCTTTTAATACGCCATCAACCCTAAAGCGAATTACCAGCTCTTGCTCAAAGGTTTCGATATGAATATCTGAAGCACCTTCTTTAATTGCTTCGCTGAGCATCGCGTTTATCAGCTTGATGATTGGCGCATCATCATCACCTGCAAGGAGATCTTCAGTTTGCGGTAACTCATCTGCAAGCGAGAATAAATCAACCTCGTTGCCGATATCTTCCATCATTTGCTGTGTTTCAGAACTATCACGCTGATAAGAAGCCTCAAGCAACAGCTCAAATTTATCATCAGGTAATTGTTCTAGCGAAAAACCATGACCCGCAATACGACGCACCTCAAGTAAAGCGTTAACATCCAACTCACCGCGGTAATAAACTGTCCAGTTGTCTTGATCTTTACCTAACAGCACACCTGTGCGACGCGCATACGAGAATGGCAACCGCTTAGTTGGCAAGCTAACAAGATCATCACTTGTTAGCAGCTCATCATGATTAGCTGATACGTCTGATGCTAGCTCGTCATTGATTTCAGAAATTGCATTAGTCATCATTGCGCTCATTCGCGTTTTGTTGTTTTAGATATTCTTCGTAAGTTGGTGGTAATACTAAGGCATCATCCCACTCTGGAAGAATTGGCGCATCTTCTAATGGCATTAAATCAATACCATCTTCTTTTTGTTTGTGTTGTTCGCCACGGATAAAGTTATATTTTGAGTGGCTTAATTTATTCATGCTGATGCCATCACGTACAATGGTCGGGCGAATAAATACAATCAGGTTACGTTTACGCTTACTGGTGCTGGTTGAGCGGAATAAATGGCCAAGTACTGGGATATCACCTAATAACGGTACTTTAGAAACACTTTCTTGCACATCTTCATCAATCAAGCCACCCAGTACAACCATGCCGCCATCATCAGCCATAACCGTGGTTTTAATTGCACGTTTGTTTACCGAAATATCGACCGCAGTAGCACCACTTACACTCGAAACCTCTTGCTCAATCGTTAACTGAACTGCTGAACCGTCATTGATTTGTGGTGTCACTTTAAGTTTTACACCTACTTCTTGACGTTCAACTGTTTGGAATGGATTCGCATTATTTGAGCCTGTTTGCGAACCTGTGATAATCGGTACTTCTTGACCAACAATCATTGATGCTTCTTCGTTATCCATGGTCGTTACAGACGGCGTAGCAAGAATATTAGAGTTTGTATCGGTTGAAACAGCTTGGATAATTGCACCCCAATCGTTTTTAACAATCCCCATGGCTAAACCATTGATACCACCTAGTAATGAGGCAAGTGCCGTTAAGTCACCTTCTTGTGTTTCAGAAGTCTTGGTGACTGTACCAGTTTCGGTACCTACAACCGTACCTTCAATCGTTTTATCGCGTGCTTGTTCAGCTGCAACGGCTAACGAACCAACTGGTACTGTTGTGCCGTTGTTAAACTGCATCATTCCGCCTTGCTCTGAAATCCACTGTAAGCCTAAGTTGATACCATCAGCTTCTAAAACTTCAACAATGATAGCTTCAACTAAAACTTGCGCACGACGCACATCAAGACGCTCAATTACTTGCTCAAGCGAGCGCATGGTGTCAGGCTGTGCAGTAATAACAAGTGAATTTGAATCAGGGTGTGCTTCAATACTTGTTTCGTTTTGATTACGAGAGCGCGTTTTAGTTGCACCGCCTTGCGCATCTTCTGCTAGTGTTTTGCTTACGCCCTGCAATACTTTTACAAGGTCTTCTGCTTTGGCGTAATTAAGGTAGATAACTTTAGTGTTACCTTGGTTTTCTAATTCACCATCTAAACGGCTAATTAATTCAACAGCACGAGTACGCGCTTGCGCTTCACCACTGACAATCACACTGTTAGTTCGACCATCAGCAACTACTTTAGGAATTAGAAATTCTGGAACGCTTCCTTTACCGCCATCTTTATAAATATTCTCAACAACAGACACAACATCATCTGCGGTAGCAAACTTAAGCTTTACAATATCAACACGCTTGTCACCAGCTTGGTCAACAGAGCGGATAATTTCTACTAAGCGGTTAACTGACGCTGCATGGCCGGTCAACATCATCACGTTCGCAGCATTAAAGTTAGCAACGTGGCCGCCATCTTTTTGATCGCTAAATTGACGAACCAGCGGGCCAAGCTCTTGTACGCTTACATTTTTAACACGTACAACTCGCGTTACCATCATATCGCCACTGGCTTGGTTATCCTCAGTGATAAGCGGTACATTTGACTTTTTAGCGTCAGAGCTTTTTTCAATTTTGATAATACCGTTATCCATCTCTACAGCTGAATAACCATAAACCTCAAGTACATTTAAAAAGAACTGATAATAAAGCTTTTCATCCATTAACTCATAACTGCGCACATTTACTTTGCCACGCACATTTGGGTCAATAATGACGGTTTTATTTAAATTTTTACCAACGATATTAATAAACTCATTAATATCAGTGCCTTTAAAATTAGCCGCATACTCAACAGCTGAAACTGAAAGCGATAATCCTGTTAATAAAAAAAGCGCTGCATATTTAGCTAACCCTTTTTTGATTTTTGTGAGGTGTAGCGCGTGAACCATTCTATAAAAACTCCAAAGCTAGTTATTGCAGGCTAAATTGCACATCAATTTGCTCACCATCGCGTTCGATAGTGATACTTGCGTCAGTACTATTTCGTAATTCGTTTATTGCTGACATTGCCTGTTTCAAATCATTTAATTGATAGCCATTAATCGCAATAGCTAAATCATTATTCATTAATCCCATTTGCTTGAATAAAGCAGGATCTTTACCTGGGCTTAAGCGGTACCCCACTAACTCGCCATCAACCATCGCTTGAGAGACGCGAATGTAGTCAAATAGTTTACCGGGATCGTCTAATACTTCTTCACGCGTTTCGATGAGCGCTTCTTTTACCTCTTCATCTTCAGTCGCATTTATTTCATTATTTTCGACAAGCTGAGGGCCTGCAGTTAATTCTGATTCATCACGCTCTGCTAACACTGGCATAGACACCGTTTTCGTAAAATCTAGACCATCAAGCATTAACGTTTCAAAACGACCGCTAACATCTAAAATTACTCGGTCAGGTAATACTTGAGCAAGCTTGGCGCGAGTGCCTTTAATTGCATCATCGACAACATAGGTTTCTTGTTTTCCTTGAGATTCGATAATAGCAAGACCTGCTTGGTCATTTTGGCTTACAGCAACAATGCCGGTTAGGTTAATACTGAGACGTGTTTCAGGGGCGTTGTTAATGACTTGATTTTGTTTAGCGGCAGACTTTTTAGTTTCGACAACAACTTTGCCGAATAAATTTTGCTCAATTATTTGTCGAGAACTGACAGTCTCAACTCGCTTTGCCATGGTATTAACACCTGTTACTGGCAATGCGCTTGTATCGGGTTCTGGCCATACAAGCCAAAACAGCTTGGATGACAAAAAAGCAATGTAAACAACAACTAACAGCACTACAAATGCACTTAGCTTGGCATGAGGTAAGCCGTTCAAAAACTGTTTAACTTGTTGTAAGTGTTGATCCATAAACTCTATTTCTTATTTTAATTTACTGCTTGATAGCTGGCCTATAGTACCTTTTCATTTTTCATTCAACAAGCACACGTATATTAAACTTTGTAAACAAGGTAAATTCAACGAACAGGGGCTGCAAGGAATAACTATGACTGTTTCTTTGTGATTAAGTTTCATGGTAAATTTTGCCTATATATCAGCAGCTATAAAAGAGCACAATTGTGTCAAAAGGTAACACTCATAAGTCACAAGACAAACAAGACGAATTAAGCGTGCGCCTTGATAAATGGTTATGGGCTGCCCGCTTTTACAAAACCCGTTCAATAGCAAGAGACATGGTGCAAGGTGGCAAAGTGCATTATAATGGACAACGTACCAAGCCCAGTAAAATTGTCGAGGTAGGTGCAGTAGTTAAACTACTACAAGGGGTCGATGAAAAGGTAGTGACAATTGAAAAGATCCTTGAAAAACGTCAAGGCGCCCCCATTGCACAAACCTTATACCAAGAAACTCAAGCAAGCATTGAGAAACGCGAAGCAAATGCTATCGCCCGTAAGAACAACAGCTTCTTTGCTCCACATCCTGATCGTAAACCAGATAAGAAGCAAAGGCGTGAACTGTTAAAAATGAAATCAAGTTAGGTAATGCAACTCATGCAACAAGATTTACTTCATCGTTATATATTTGATCAGCTCGATGTACGTGGTGAACTCGTACAAATTGAAAACACTTTTCAAGAGATGATCGCAAACCATAATTATCCAGCACCTGTGCAAACCTTATTAGGTGAACTACTTGTTGCTACCTGCTTATTGACGGCTACTTTAAAGTTTGAAGGCGAAATTGCCGTTCAACTACAAGGCGATGGCCCAGTAAAATATGCCGTAATTAATGGTGACGATAAACAAAACATGCGAGGCATCGCACGCCTTCAAGGTGAAGTAACCGGTAGCTCAATAAAAGACTTAATTGGTAATGGCTATATGGTTATTACAATTACGCCAACTAAAGGTGAGCGATACCAAGGTATTGTACCGTTAGAACACGATAGCTTAGATAAATGCCTTGAAAACTATTTTGAGCAATCGGAACAATTAAAAACACGTCTTTGGTTTGCGACTGAAGTAACAGCAGACACAGCAAAAGCAGCAGGCTTATTCTTACAAGTATTACCCGTTAATAAAGAAAAGTCGGTAGAAGACTTTACTCATCTAGAAGCGATTAGCAACACAATCAAAGATGAAGAGTTACTAGGTTTAGATGCTAACACTGTGCTGACTCGACTTTACCATGAAGATAATCCTCAGTTATTCGAACCACAGTCTATTAGTTTCCGTTGTGGTTGTAGCAGAGACAAAACAATTGCTGCACTAGTTAATGTAGGTCAAAACGAATTACTTGCCGACGTGCAAGCAAATGGTGAAGTAAAAATTAGCTGTCATTATTGCTTAAAAGATTACATATTCAACGAGCAAGATATTAAAGCCATTTTTAATTAATACATCATAATAAAAATTATTATATTCAAAGCCGCCATCAGTGCGGCTTTTATATTAAAAATAATATCAAAACTAATGATACCGGTGTCATGAAAATGCGTCATTTTATGACACCGGTATCATTGAAATTATTCATGTTTTTTGCCAAATATATGCCTTTTTAGGCCCTTCAGACACTCGAATATCCCTAATCCTTCTGTTACTATTATTTTAGCAAAAGGGAAAACTAAGAACCCCAGAGCTATCCCGTTCAATCTCTCACAATTTAGGTATAAACATGACTGCAAACGCTACTAGTTTTGTTGATCTTACAGCAGCTGAACTTGTCGAACACGCTATTCGTCGTGGCGAAGGGACTCTAGCCGCTAATGGTGCTTTTGTTGCTAAAACCGGTGCTCGCACTGGCCGCTCTCCAAAAGATCGTTTTATTGTTCAAGAGCCAAGCACTGAAAACGAAATCCAATGGGGCAACGTTAACCGCCCATTCGATGCAGACAAGTTTGACGCGTTATGGGCACGTGTAGAAGAACACGTGAAAAGCAACGACCACTTCATCTCTCACCTAGAAGTTGGCGCTGATCCTGAGCACTATTTACCAGTTGTAGTTACAACAGAAACTGCATGGCATCATATTTTTGCCAAAAACATGTTTATCGAACCTCAAACATACAATACTGCAGACTTCCCTGAGTGGCAGGTAATGAATGTACCTTCATTTGTATGTGACCCAGAGCGTGATGGTACTAACAGTGACGGCACTGTAATCATTAACTTCGCACAACGTAAAGTTCTACTAGCTGGTATGCGCTACGCTGGCGAAATGAAGAAATCAATGTTCTCTGTACAAAACTTCCTACTTCCTGCAAAAGGTGTATTACCAATGCACTGCTCTGCAAACGTAGGTGAAGCAGGCGACACTGCGTTATTCTTCGGTCTATCTGGTACAGGTAAAACAACATTATCTGCAGATCCTACTCGTTTCCTTATTGGGGATGACGAGCACGGTTGGGCACCTGGTAGCGTATTTAACATCGAAGGTGGTTGTTATGCTAAATGTATCGATCTTTCACAAAAGAACGAACCAGTAATTTGGAATGCAATTCGTTTCGGTACAATCTTAGAAAACGTGGTACTTGACGAAAACCGTGTACCAGATTTCCATGATACAAGCCTTACACAAAATAGCCGAGCTGCTTACCCACTAGAGCACGTTGAAAAACGTAAAGTAGAAAACCGTGCTGGTGAGCCAAAAGCCGTTGTATTCTTAACATGCGACGTAAGCGGTGTATTACCACCAGTTTCAGTACTAACTGAAGAAGCTGCTGCATACCACTTCCTAAGCGGTTACACAGCGAAAGTCGGTTCAACTGAAATCGGTTCTACAAGCGACATCGAGTCTACATTCTCAACATGTTTCGGTGCTCCTTTCTTCCCTCGTCCTGCTGGCGTTTATGCAGAGCTTCTAATGAAGCGTGTACGTGAATTCGGCGCTAAAGTATACCTAGTTAACACAGGTTGGACAGGTGGCCCTTACGGTACTGGTCAACGCTTCGATATCCCGACTACACGTGCTGTAGTTGATGCAATCGTATCAGGTAAACTGGCAGATGTTGAAACTCAACACATCGACGTTCTAAACCTAGATGTACCAGTGGCTGTTCCTGGTGTAGACAGCCAACTTCTTAACCCAGTCAATACATGGGAAGATAAAGAGAAGTACGCAGAATATGCAAACAAACTAGCTTCTGACTTCACTGAAAACTTCGCTAAATACGATGTTTCAGAAGCAATCAAATCAGCAGGTCCAAAAGCTTAATACCAAGCTTACCCTCAGATTAAAAAACGCCAGCTGTATGCTGGCGTTTTTGTTTTTGGTTCATAAGCTGATGAGTTGCGAGTTGCTAGAGTAAAGTTAGCGAGTTAGCAAGGGGAAAGTTTTAAGGCCTGGCGTAGGTTGGGTAGAGCGAAGCGAAACCCAACATAAAAAGAGCTATCAGCTTTCAGATGTCAGCGAACAGCCGCGCGGTGTGGTTTTTTGGGTAAGAGTCTCCCTAAGCAATAAAGCCCTGCCAGAGGGCACTTCAGAGTTTTCTATTATACCAATCAGCTTAATTAAGTAGTCTATTTTGAGGCAATAAAACCTCGTTGATAACAAGGCAAAAATTTCGTTATTTAGTTGTTCTAAATGAGAAATTTTTAACGCACTTCACGACAGGTTGAAGCCCTGAATATGATTAAGTAT